>NZ_JBEZDN010000002.1:0-63824 GCF_040648315.1 Pseudonocardia sp. NPDC049154 | reverse complement strand
GGGGGGGGCGGAGGTGGGGTGTTGGGGGGTGGGGGGGGGCGGCGCGTGCCTGGGGCCCCCCCCCGCCTGCCTTCGTCGCCATGGGCCACCTTCTGTTCGACTCGGCGGCGGCGTTCCAAGAGGCGTTCAGGCCACAGCCGAGCAGATCTTGGGCGATATCCCGAACTACACGCCGACCCAACCGACGATTCAGATCAGTGACGTGAGGATGTAAGCCTGGGACCGAACCATTGGGCTATCTGGCCCTACGGCCGCGCCTGGTTGCTGTCGAATCAGGGAGTCCAATGCCTGCTACATGATGGTCTTGACCTGGAGGAGGAGCCGGTGACCCCCCGACGGCGGAGTTTCTACGGTTGGGGCTACGAGGACGACGCGGCATCGGCCCAGGAGATCAAGTCGTCCGAGCGGGGTTGGGCAGATCTGTTCGGGGTGGAGGATTTCACTCCGGTCCCGATGCCGACGCCGGAGGAGATCGACCTGCGCGCTTCCCGGGTCAAGATTCCGGTGGCGTTGCGCGCCTGCTGCACCGACGCGAAGTACCAGCGGCTGTTGCACAGCTACGGTCGCTCTGTGCACGACCTCGCACGGATGATCCATCGCCGCGACTTCACGAATCCGCCTGACGTCGTCGCCTACCCCCGCAGCGAGGAAGACATCCTTGCGGTGCTCGATTGGTGCGGGGACGAGGGGCTGGCGGCAATCCCCTACGGTGGCGGCTCGAGCGTGGTCGGGGGTGTGAACCCGCCCCGCGACGGGCATCGGCCCGGAAACGTGACGCTCGACCTGAAGCACCTGAACCGGGTGCTCGAGGTCGATCCGCTGTCGCAGGCCGCCCGGATACAGGCGGGTACGCTCGGCCCGGATCTGGAGAACCAGCTCAGGCCGACCGGATTGACCATGCGGTTCTTTCTGCAGGCATGGGAGTTCTCGTCGCTGGGCGGCTGGATCGCGACCCGCGCGGCCGGGCACTACGCGACGGCCTACACCCAGATCGATGACTACGTGCAGAGCCTGCGGGTCGTCACGCCGGCCGGAGTGCTCGCCTCCGGCCGCGTACCGACCTCGGGGGCGGGCCCGAACTCGGACCGGCTGTTCCTCGGGTCGGAGGGGGCCCTGGGCGTCGTCACCGAGGCGTGGGTCCGACTGCACCGCAGGCCGACCGAACGGGTGGCCACGACGGTCCGTTTCCGCGACTACGGGAAGGCCGTGAACGCGGTCCGTGTGATCTCCCAGTCGGGGCTCTTCCCTGCCAATGTGCGCCTGATCGAGCGTGAGGAGGTGAAGTTCACCGAGGCCGGGGACGGTGCGCACGACCTGCTGGTGCTGAGTTTCGAGTCGGCCGACCACCCACTCGGGCCCTGGATGGAGCGTGCGCTGGAGATCTGTCGCGACGACGGCGGCGAATGGGATGAGGAGACGCTGGCTCAGTCGGAGTCGCACAGGTCAGGCGCCGCCGGCAGATGGCGCGAGAAATTCTTGCGGGGCCCGTACCTGCGTGAACACGCGATCGCCCGCGGCGTGATGCGCGACACGGTGGAGAGCTGCGTGACCTGGGACCGGTACATGGAGCTCCGGGCGCGGGTGAAGGAAGCGACGCTGGCGGCGATCCGCGAGGTGACCGGGCGGGAGGGCCTGGTGACCGTCCGGTTCACGCATGTGTACCCGGACGGGCCGGCGCCCTACTTCACCTGGCATGCCCTGGGGGACAAGGCGAAGCTGATCGAGCAATTCTGGCTCATCAAGGCGGCGGCATCCGACGCGATGACCGCGGCCGGCGGCACGATCACCCATCATCACGCCCTGGGTCGCGATCACCGAAGGTGGTACGACCAGGAGCGACCCGAGCTGTTCGCGACCGTCCTGCGCGCGGCCAAGCGCGAGCTCGATCCGCGCGCCGTGCTGAATCCCGGGGTCCTTGTCGACCCGTGACGACTCCTTGGAGGAGAATTCTTCGCCGCAAGCGTCCCCTCACACCGCTGTTGCCACTGGAGAGGTGAAGACGGATGTCCGCACCTGCACAGACAGCGACCTGCGGATTATCGTCGACGGAGCCGGGACCGGATCGCCGCCGAGCGGGCAGGGTCCGGTCGGCGCCGACGCCTCTCCGCGGGTCCGCGTTCGGCCACATCCCGCGCGGACACGGCCGGCGCTCGACGACCATCGGCGACGCGCGCTCCGCGCAGTCGCTCGAACCCGACCGTGAGAGGAGAGATGGTGTCGTTCACCGTCAGGAAGGTCGTGACCGACCGGAACGCAGAGGGCCGGTCCGTGTTCGCCCAGGACTCGGCGACCGAGCCGGACACCGTGCTCGGGCTGGAGATCCACAATATCTGGGGCACCGGCGACGGCATTGCGGTCGTCGGTGCCGGGGACAACCCCGAGACCGTCCCGTTCCCGTTCTTCCCCGGTTCGGGCGGGACGCGGTTCATCGTCGTGCGCTTCCCGCCTGAGTCGGCGGAGCCGGCCGGCGGCGACCCGGAGGAGGCGGCGGCCGAGGCGGAGCGGCGCCAGCCAGGACTGATCGGGGTGTTCGAGCCCGACAATCCGGGCATGCACACCACGGACAGCGTCGATTACGGCGTCTGTGTGGAGGGCGAGATCTACCTGGAGCTCGACGACGGCGCCGAGGTCCACGTCACCCCAGGCACGTGCGTGGTGCAGCGGGGGACGCGGCACGCGTGGCACAACCGCAGCGACCGGCCGTGCACGATGGTCTACGTCCTGGTCGGCGCCGAGCGCAAGTCCGGCTGACGAGCAGCCCCCGCCCGCCGACACCGACACCCCGGCCGACAGCCAGGCGGTCGGGGTTTCGGCGTCCGGCGCCCGCACGGGTGCTGCGCACGCCGCCGGCACCGCGCGATCAACCAGGTCGGACCCGAAGACCTCGGCCAGCAGCCCGACGACCCGGACGCCGACCCCGACATTTCAGTACCGGGCGACGAGGTCGCCCAACTTGCCCCGATCGACGGCTTCTCGTCGAGCACGTCCGGATCGTCGCCGACGCTCTCCGGGCCATGGAGCACATCACCGGCTGCATGCCACAGGCCGAGCGCGCTCGTCCGGTGCCCGCAGCGGCGCCTGGTCCGGGGGCTCCTGATCGGCATTGCCGTACGGGCTGGTGACCCTGGTCCGCCTGGTGTCATCGACTGCCAGGCTCGCGATCGTGCTGCGCGGTCTGGGCAAGGCCATCTGCGGAGTCACCAGCACCTGCACCGGCTCTTCTGTGCGGCGAGCAGGTCGATCCCGACCGCGGCGTTTGCTTCCGCCCGGTCGGCACCCCGTCTCGGCGACAGTCTGCTTCACGCGTCGAGCTCCGGTTCGGCCGCTCGGAGCCGGCCAGCCGGCGCTGCCAGTAGGTCAACATCGTCGGATCGAACCCCTTCGACGTGACCGCGATCATGTTCTGGGTTCAGGCCCCCGCTGACCCTGGACCTCGCAACGCCTGACGCCTAGAGTCGAATCTCACATGTCTCCACTCTTGACAAGCGGTACGCGGCCCGGAACTCGTCTGGGCCCGCTGGGCAGCGGTGACAGTCAAGTAGAGCCCGTCGACCGCAAGACCCTCGCCGCCCTCTGTGCACGTCAACAAGTCAGTTCATCGGTGGAAAGGAGCGGCAGGTATGAACTTGCCGCAGTCGGAGACGGTGGAGCACGCCAAAACGGCTGACGAGCTCGAAGCGGTCATGAGCGACAGGGTCGAGGAGCTCGATGCACTCATAGTGGGTGCAGGATTCGCCGGCCTGTATCAGCTGGACCGGTTGCGCGATCTGGGGTTCTCGGTGCAGCTCTTCGAGGCCGGGAAGGACCTCGGTGGCATCTGGTACTGGAACTGCTACCCGGGGGCCCGAGTGGACAGCGACCACCTGGTGTACGAGTTCTTCCGCGAGGACCTGTGGTGGGACTGGTACTACAGTGAGCGGTTCCCGTCGTGGCAGGAGCTACGTAGATATTTCCATTACGTCGACCAGAAGCTCGACCTCAGCCGTGACATCCGCTTCAACACGCGGGTCACGGCCGCAGAGTTCGATGATGAGCGCAGGCAATGGATCGTTCACGCGGATAACGGCACCGTCGTCCGGGCGCGTTTTGTGGTCCTGTGCACGGGATTCGCTTCTTCGCCCTACATCCCGTCCTTCGAGGAAGGCGTGGAGAATTTCGCGGGCGAGTGGCACCATACAGGATTGTGGCCACAGGGGGGCCTCGACTTCACCGGGAAACGGGTGGGGGTCATCGGCACCGGTGCGAGCGGGGTACAGGTGATCCAGGAAGCCAGCCGGCAGGCGGCGCACCTCACGGTCTTCCAGCGTACTCCCGTCCTGGCGCTACCGATGCAACAACAACGGCTGACCAAGGAGATTGCGCACCAAATCAAGCAGAAGTACGCGACCGCGGTCAGCAGGCGTGGTGAGACGTTCGCCGGGTTCCACTACGACCTCATCGATAAGTCAGCGCTGGATGTATCACCCGAGGAACGGCAGGCGAAGTACGAGGAACTCTGGGAGTACGGAGGATTCGCTCCCTGGCTCGGCACCTATTACGACCTGTTCTTCAGCAAGGAGGCGAACGATCTCTTCTACGCCTTCTGGCGGGACAAGACACGAGCGCGAATCAATGATCCGGCTACTGCCGAGAAGTTGGCACCCACGGATCCACCTCATCCGTTCGGGGTCAAGCGACCTTCGCTCGAGCAGTTCTACTTCGAGTGCTTCAACCAGGACAACGTTGAACTCGTCGACCTTTGCGAGTCTCCGATCGAGAGGATCACGCCGACGGGCGTCAAGACGATGGACGGCGCCGAATACCCGGTAGACATCCTGGTGCTGGCTACGGGTTTTGATGCGGTCACCGGAGGGCTGACTCGCATCGATATTCGTGGCACGCAGGGGTTGACTCTGCGGGAGAAGTGGGCCGACGGTGTGAGAACGTACCTAGGCATGGGCACGGCGAACTACCCGAATATGTTCTTCGTGTACGGCCCGGAGAGCCCGACGGCATTCTGTAACGGGCCGACGTGTGCGGAGCTGCAGGGTGAGTGGATCGTCAAGTGCATGGAGTACATGCGGCAGCATGGTGTCACCCGCATCGAGGCAACGACTGAGGCGGAAAAGGCTTGGAGAAAGCAGATCGACGAGCTGACCAACGCGTCTCTGTTCCCATTGGCCGATTCGTGGTACATGGGCGCCAACATCCCAGGAAAGGTTCGCCAGCAGCTGAACTACCCAGGCGGGCTGCCACGATTCTTCCAGCAATGCAGTGAATCAGCGGAAAAGGGCTACGAAGGGTTCGTACTGAGCTGACGGTCACGTCTTTGGAGGTGGTGTTCGAGGCGTGATTCCCCGCTACGTCAAGCGCCGTCCGCCGGATTGTGCCGGTCGTCGGGGCCTCATCGCTGTCGGGGGCAGGTGTCCGGGACCGTGACCAGGCAGCCGGTCGAGCGCCTGGCCGTGGTCGGCCCTGTGGGTGTCGACCAGGTCGCGCGCGGCCGCGTCGGTCCTCGAGCGCGTTCTTGGGTCGCGCGCAGTGTGGCGTCCAGGGCGGCGATCCGGTCGCCGAGGTCGCCGAACTGGGCGGCGGCCTCGGCGAGCCCGTCGGCAAGCAACACGGTCCTCGAAGGAAGCCCGCCGGCCCTCGGCGCGGAGATGTCCGCGGGTTGCGGCGCGTCCAACTCGGCGCGCTGCTGCGCGCGGCCGGCTGTGGTGGCCCGTTCGAGCCTCAAGCGCGCCCACCTTCGCGGTCTTCTCCGGCTTGCTCCAGTACCCGGCCACGACCTGCGGCTCCTCGGTGGCCAGCTCACCGACTTCACCGGCGGGCAGGTCCTCGCCGTTCGTCGGCGTAGTCGAGCACGATGGCGGCGACTGAAGAACTGGACGATCCTCCGCACGCGGTGGTGTCCATGTCGACTGCCTGTCCACTTTGCCCGGGCAGGCATGGACGTAGTTCCTTTCAGCTCGCTACGAGCGCGTGCCCGCCGGGCGATGCGGTCGACGCTGGGGGCGGTGCTGGCGATGTCGCAGGCCGTCCGGACACCCGCTGCGGGCTGCGGAACTGGGCGACGATCACCGACGGATAGCGTCGCAGTGACGGCTCGGCGAGGGAGCGCATACCCCGCCCAGGGCGTTCGACGCCCCGGGCAGGACGAGCCACGGGATCAGCAGCGGCCAGGTGGGCGCGGCCAGCGCGATGCCGAGCACCGCCACGCAGCCGTGCACCAGCGAGGCGATCATGCCGACCCGCGACCCGTACCGCTGCGCCACCCGGCCGCCGAGCCCGGAGCACAGTGTGGCGGCGGCCCAGTAGTGGGCGACGACAATGCCGAGGAGCGCCGTCGTGAGCCCGATGTCCAACTCAATCTGCACTGCGAGACCGCTGACCAGGAACACCGGCACCGCGACGACGGTCGTCCCGACCGCCATCACCGTCGCGACCCGGCCGGGATGCCGTCCTCGGACTGCCGCGAGCGTGGTCACGAGGGGCCCGGCCGGGCCAGGCCCAGGTGCTCGCGCAGGGTGGTGCCCTCGTAGTTGGTGCGGGCCAGGCCGCGGCGGCGCAGCTCGGGGAGCAGCTCGTCGCACACCGAGTCCAGCCCCTCTGGGACCGTCACCGGGGTGAGGGCGAAGCCGTCGCAGGCCCGCGCCTCGAACCACTCCCCCATGAGGTCGGCGGCCTCGTCGACCGTGCCCGCCAGGTAGGGGTGCCCCAGCCCGCGGTCGATCAGCGCCAGGAACCGGCGCAGCGTGACCCCCTTCTGCACGAGGTCGTAGTGGTTGCGGTATCGGCTGCCGCCGACGAAGTCCGCGGGCATGTCCTCCGGCGCCCGCAGCCGGTCCGGCGGGAGCGGCGCGTCGAGGTCAGGTCGCTCAGGTCCGCCTGGACCTGGACCGCGGCGTCCTTGAGGGTGGACTCGATGTCGACGTAGCGGTCCAGCTCCGCCTCGAGCGCCTCCACGGCCGCGGCCGACCCCGCGGTCACCGGGGTGAAGCCGGGCAGCACCCGGACCGACTCCGGATCGCGGCCCGCGGCGGCGGCGCGCTCCTTGATCTCCCGGTAGTACTCGCGGGCCAGGTCCAGGTCGGTCTGCGCGGTGAAGACGACCTCGGCGTTGCGGGCGGCGAAGTCGATCCCGGTCGGCGACTGGCCGGCCTGCACGATCACCGGCCTGCCCTGCGGCGACCGGTGCTGGAACAGGTGACCCGCCGACCGGTAGAACCCGCCCTCGAACTTCACCGGGTGGACCTTCGCCGGGGCCGCCCACACCCCGGCCTCGCGGTCGGCTATCACCGCGTCGTCGTCGAAGACGTCCCACAGCTCGCCCGCCAGGTCCACGGCCTCCCGCAGCCGGGCGTAGCGCTCTGCCTTCGGCGGGTGCTCGCGGCCGTCGTCAAGGCGCCGCTGCTCGAGGCGCTGCGCTCCGCCCCGCTGGCCGTCCTGCGCGTCGTCGCCTACACCGACGCTCTCTCAAAACCGTGGCGCACGTCGTGATGGTCTACGTGAGCGTCCTGTTGATCCAACAGCTCGCCTACGACAAGAACACCGTCTACTGGCTCACCGCGGTCGTCATGGCCCTGGGCGCGCTGAGCACACCGCTGTTCGGGGCGTGGAGCGACCGGGTCGGCCGTCGGACGCTGATGATCGGCGCCGCGGCAGGGACGATCGTGCTCTTCATCCCGCTGTTCTACGTGTTGACCACGGCGACCAACCTCATCCTGACCGGCGTCGTGTTCGTCGGATTGGTGGTGCTCGGACAGTCCTTCTCCCCCGGCTACACCGTGTTCGTCGAGTCGTTCCCCCACCCGGATCCGGTACATAAAGGTGCCCCGCACGCGGCACGCTACGCTCGGCGTGTCGTGACTCAACTCCCCTCACGTCCGCCGCACGCTGAAGCGCGATCGGCGGAGGTGGTGTCACAACTGGTGTCATGACACCGGCGTGTCGTGACAGGACTGAGCAGCTCTGCCGTGCTGAACTGGGTGGGCGCGGCAGGGATCGAACCTGCGACCGCTCGGGTGTAGAGCGCGGGGCGCTCCCCTCTCGAACCTTCTACCAGCGACAAGGCTGGCGCGAACTCCCTCTCCAGCCCCTTCCGCAGCGCCTTTCAGCGCGATTTCGTGTCATGAGTGATGTCACGAGCGCGGAGTTCTGAACTCAGAGCACCTCGAGGGGCATCGGGCGCCGGGGCGGCGGGAACACCCCGTCGAGGGCGGCGAGGTCCTCGGTGGTGAGCCGGATGTCCAGGGCGGCGGCGTTCTCCCGCACGTGCTCGGGATTGCCCGAGCGCGGGATCGTGGTGACCCCGTCGTTGCGCAGGACCCAGGCGAGGGCGATCTGCGCGGACGTCGCGTCGTGCCGGCGGGCGATCGCGGCCAGGGTGGGCTCGTGGAGGAGGCGGCCCTGCTCCACCGGCGAGTAGGCCATCACCGGCAGGCGGTTGCGGCGCAGCCAGGGGATCAGGTCGTACTCCGGGCCGCGGCGGGTGAGGTTGTAGAGGATCTGGTCCGTGGAGACGGTGGCCCCGCCCGCCTCGTTCACCAGCTCGGTCATGTCGTCGATGTCGAAGTTGCTCACCCCCCAGTAGCGGATCGCCCCCGCGTCGATCAGCTCGGCGAACCCGGCGAGGGTCTCGGCGAGCGGGACGGTACTTCGCCAGTGCAGCAGGTAGAGGTCGATCCGGTCGGTGCCGAGCCGGGCGAGGCTCTGCCGGCACGCCCGGATCGTCCCCGCCGCGGTGGCGTGGTTCGGCAGCACCTTGTCGACGAGGAACACCTCGTCGCGCCGGCCCGCGAGCGCTTCGCCGACCAGGATCTCCGACGCGCCCTGCCCGTACATCTCGGCGGTGTCGACCACGGTGAGGCCCAGGTCCAGGCCGGTGCGCAGGGCTGCGATCTCCGCGGCCCGCGTCGCCGGGTTCTCCCCGAGGTACCAGGTGCCCTGGCCCAGCGCGCCGATGCGCTCGCCGGACGGCAGCGCCACCCTGCCGATACCCGTGCTCGCGGTCATCTCCACCTCCGGCCGGCGCCGGCGCCATGGTTCTGCGCCATGGTTCTGCGCCCGCTGCCGGTAGGTCACCCATCCTGGTCCAGGCCCCGGACACCCGCCTCCACCTCGCGAGGCCCACCTGGTGACGTGGCTTTGCTCCGGTGGGCCGAGGCATGCGGGCCGGCGTCGTCGGACCATCGTTGCGCGGCCCGCGCCCCGCACCGCGCCCCGGGCTCCGCGGCCGCGGGAGCGATGACCTCATGAGTACCGGCCCCCACGGCACGCGAACCGACGGCGACCCGCCGGTGGCGTCCCGGAGCCGGCCGCACCAGCACGGGCCCGAGGTGTTCGGGCGGGGGCGGGCGAGCGTAGTAGGTGGCTTCGGCCTCGTCCGGGGGGTGCTTGGTGGGAACTGCGGCGCCATCCGGATCATCGGCTACTCGACCACCGCCGGGTTCGTCATCACGGTCATCGCGACCGGTCGAGCCCACGCCGGGGTGACGGCGTGGAAGAGCAGCGGGGCGGATCTTCGGGACTACGAGGGAACGGCAGACGGGCCCTCGGCCACGCACAGGAAAAGATCAAGATGAGTAACTGTGCCCGGACCCTGCTCGGCTCCGCAGCCCCGCGATGCTCCTCGGGTAAGTGCGGCGTCGCCGACTCGGTATCGGGCCGAGCGCAGCGACCTCATCGCGGCCGCGGTGCCGGGAGTTCGGGCAGGTGCCAGGTGCCATACCCGGCTGCGCGCATCTGACGCAAGGACGACTACGCCCATGCTCGCCCGCCGCAAGGCCGCTGGCGACGGTGGGATGGAAGCCCTCCGGATCCTCAAGCGTCGACTCTCCGACGTCATCTACCGGCGTTACGGGCAGACGCCCAGGTCAGTCCCGCCCGGATCGCTGCTTGATGCGATGAAAAGGCGGGGCCTCCGCCCTTCGTGGTCCCGAGCGGATGCTCGGGAGTGCTGTCCAAGGACACGTTGAGGGAGGCCCCTGTGAACGGAGAGTACGACGGTCGCCAGCACGTGGGTATCGATCTGCACCGGCGCCGCAGTGTGATTGTGCGGATGACCACCGACGGCGAGCAGCTGAGCTGGGTCCGCATGGACAACGACCCGGTCGCGCTGGGCTTGGAGCTTGCCAAGGCCGGCCCCGACCCGGAGGTGGTGCTGGAGGCGACATACGGGTGGTACTGGTGACAGGCTCGCCAGCGCGAGATATACCACGAGTGCGCCAAGGACGATCTCCCACACCGGGATTTCGAGGGCGAACACCTGCGCCATCGACCTTCCTCCTTTGCTCAGTGGGAGCTGCCGACAGGCCCGATCTCGGGTCGCCGCCAGAGCTCCCATCCGGTCTGGACCACGCAGACGGCGGTCAGTGCCGCGAGCGCGGCTAGCGCGGGAGCGAACATGCCGAGCGGGATGACCGCGGCCGCGGCCAGCGCAGCGAGCACCCGGTCGGTGGCCAGCTGGTGGTGGTCCCGCCAGCGGTAGCCGACATCGGCGGCGAAGAACAGCGCAACCCCGCCGGCCAGGGCCAGCGCAGGCAGCAGCTGCAGGGGCCCGTCCACCCCGGCAACCGCCTCGTGCACCCCAAGCGCGAAGAACACGACCCCGGCCACCAGCGGCAGGTGCAGGTAGCTGTAGGAGTCACGCGCCAACCGCACCCGATCCTGGCCCTCGGTGCCCCGCAACCGGCGCTCTGCACCGGCGCGAATGTAGCCGAAGTAGGACCACCACAACCCGGCCGCGATCAACACCGCGAGCACGACCCCGACGAGCACCCCGGGCCGGGCCAGGTTCTGCTCGGCCCCGGCACCGACCTCCACGATCGCCTCACCCAACGCGATGATGACGACCAGACCGTGCCGTTCGACGAAGTATGACGGCGCGACCCGCCAACCGTCTGTGCCGACGAGGAGCGGCCCGGAGAAGTCGATCACGGCAGCTGCCATCCACAGCAGCTCCCGGACCGGCGACTCGAGGAACGCCGCGGCCACGACGAGCGTCGGCCCGGTGAGCAGGGTGGGGACCAGCCGCAACGCTGCGGCGCCCACGGCGGCCTCGCCGCGCACGTCGAGAACCAGTAGCACGACGTGGATCAGGCGGACGGCCAGGAACGCGAGCCCGAAGACCAGCGCGCGGGCGCCGAACGCCTGCGGCAGCGCGACAGCGGCGACCAGCATCGCCGCCATCGCCAGGAAGATCAGCACCCGAGGAAGCGGCCCCGCGTGGGCCGAGGTGTTGGTCAACCAGGCGTAACAGACCCACGCCCACCACACCGCGGCCAGCCCGAGCAGCCCATGACCGAAACCCACCCAGGAGATGTCGGCCCGGATCAGGACCGTGACCTGGGCCATCGCGTAGACGAAGACCAGGTCGAAGAACAGCTCCAGGGTGCCGACCGACTGGTTCTGCACCTCGTCCGGCGCCTGCTCGTCGGACGACGGTGTTGCCCGTTCCTCGCTCATTTCGCCGGGATTCCCCCGCGGTGCCCGGATAGCTAATCCGCTGGAGGCTGTGAGCACGTTGCCGGGCTTCACATCGCGGTGCACGACACCTGCCAGATTCGCGCAGACGGCCGACTACACGGGCCGGCGCACCCGTTCAACACGCGCTCGCAGGCTCCCTTCGGGGGCAGTCCACTCGATCTCCTCCCCCGGCCGGGCCCCGAGCAGTGCCCGTCCGAGAGGGCTCTCCGGCGTGACCGCCGGGACGTCCTCGTCGGGAAACCGGGTGACCTGCACGGTCTCCCGGGATCCGTCCGGGTAGCGGAGCGTCACCACGCTGTACAAGCCGACCCGCTCGGACAGGTCCCCGTCCGGCCGACCCGTCTTCGAGAGGTAGTGCACGAGATCGCGAATGCGCCGCTCGATCCAGTCGATCTCGTCACGGAGCTCGGTGATAGAGCCGTGCTCGCCGAAGTCGTGTGGCTGGTGGTCGTCGGCCACGAGGCTCTCCTGGAGCTCGCGACGGCGGGTCCGCAGCAGCTTCAGTTCCTCGAGAAGGGCGTGACGCTCATCGTGCGCGGTCATTGTCATATCCCACGCTGGCACGCGGCAGCGCGGGCCGGGCCCGGCCCACGAGGGCGGACTCGGACCGTGCGTTCCTCCCGGGAGGGCCAGGACGGCTGGCCGCGACCGGAGGAGAGTGCGGCGGAGACGTGAGGTGCAGAGGTCGATGCCCCGTGACCGGTGAGGGAGGTCCGTGGCTCGGCGGCGGAGGCCTGGTCCTGCTCCTCGGCGGGCTCCTCACCTGGACGGGAGCGCTGTCGCGGCTGGGCAATCTGCCCGGCGATGTCAAGATCAGCAGCGGCAGCACCCGGATCTCCATCCCGGCCAGACGACCTGCGTGCCCAGCGGCAGGGCAGGCCTGCCAAGGCCGCTACCTGTGGCTCCGACCTGGCGGCGTTGCCGGTCGGGCGTGCCGTGGGTCGCCGGAGATTGGCTGCTCGACGCGCCCAGCGGCCACCCGCCCGTACCGCTCGTCATCGCGGCGCATCGGGCGCGCATCCGGCACCTCAGCCCACGTTCGCCTGCCGGTGTCGACCTGTCGGGACGATCGAGCGATCTCTACCTCCTGCACGGGCACGGCCGGGTCACGCTCGACGGAACCGTCGCGGGCTTCGCCGACCTGCAGGCTGCAGGGCTGATCCGCTACTAGGGGTGAGCAACCTCGACGTCGACGACCTGATCGAGTTGACCGCCGTGCTGGGCGGGGACCAGGCGCAGACCGACCAGGTCCCCTACAACCTCGTCCGTCGCGGACCGGAGTACACCCTGCTGCCGTGGCTCTCCGCCCACGGCATTCCGGTGATGGCGTACTCGCCGATCGAGCACGATCTGCCACGGGCCGTCGACGCTGCTCGAGGCGGGCGCCGTCACCGGGCACCGGCTCACGTCCTGGCCGAGCCTGCAGACCGGATCTACGCAACGCGGGCGCAGAGTGGTTTGACGAGGAGGCGCGGTCGCCACCGTCGGTCCCGTTAGCCCCGGCTTCCCCACCGGTCGCGGCGGAGTGTGGGCGGCGGCTGCGCCGTCGGGCCGAGTCCGATCCGTCGATTTCAGCCCGTCGGACCGGGGATCCACGCGGTTGACACGGCCGAGACTGGAGTCCCTGACGTCACCGGGAGGGCTCATGACCACGACCTCGAAGCTCGCGGCCCCTTCGCAACCCTGGCTGCACCAGCACGGCCACGAACTGCAGGCCTTCGGCACGGTCCGGCACTTCCCCATTGCCTTGCCCGCCGCGACTCGGCTGTACTCGTGCCAGCGCCTCAACCGGCTCCTGGCCGACACGCAAGTGCTCTACGCGCTGTACAAGAAGCATCACTGGCTCGTGCGGGGCGCCACGTTCTACGCCCTGCACCTGCTGCTGGACAAGCACGCCGCCGAGCAGCTCGGGATCATCGACACGCTCGCCGAGCGCGTGCAGACGCTCGGCGGCGTCGCCGTGGGCGATCCGCGGCACGCCGCCGAGATCACCTCGATCCCGCGCTCACCCGACGGTGTCGAAGCCGTACCCGACATGCTCTCCCGGCTCCTGGAGGCCCACGAGATCATTCTCGCCGAGGCGCACGATGCGGCGGGGCGGGTCGACCAGGAGGGCGACGACGGCACGAATGACCTGATCGTCTCGGAGGTCATCCGGACCGGGGAGATGCAGGCGTGGTTCCTCGCCGAGCATCTGGTCGACACCCCCCTGGTCCGGTCCGACGACAGGGGCTGACCTGTGGTCGATTTGGGTAGGCCGGACCGCTGGCGCTTCTGCAGGTCCGGTGACCTGCACCGCAGGCTGGCCGCGCGCGGCCTGACTCTGGAGGTGAGTCCGGCGGCCCTGGTGCACATCGCCCGAGCGGGATACGACCCCGTGTACGGGGCCCGGCCGCTGCGCCGCTACATCGCCCACGTGGCGGAGACCAGGATCGCCAGGGCGCTACTGCGCGACGCGGTGCCGGACGGCGGGACGGCCTCGCCGAGGTCCCGGGCGTCGTTCCCGGTGCTGGTGGATTTCTGGGCGACCTGGTGCGGTCCGTGCCGCCTGGTCAGCCCCGCGCTGGAACAGCTGGCCACCGAACGGGCTGGCGTGATCACAATCGTCAAGGTCGACGTCGATCGGACACCCGCGCTCGGCCAGCGGTTCCGAATCCCGGCCGTGCCCACACTGCTGGTGCTGCGCGGCGGGGAAGTCGCCGCCCGGCAGGCGGGGGCCGGCCCCGTGGCGGAGTTACGGCGCCGGCTGGACGACGCCCTCGCCGAACCGAAACCCTCCGAAGAGAAGGAGCCGTCATGAAGGGGCACGACCTCGCCTGGCAGCTGCCGTTGCGGCTGACCGCAGGCACGTACATCCTGGACTCGGGCCTGCACAAGCGGGATCCCGACGAGGAGACGGCGAAGTACCTGCACGGTTTCGCCAGCGGGGCCTACCCGTTCCTGGACGCCGTCGAGCCGGTCACCTTCGCCAAGTCGCTGGCTGCGGCCGAAGTGCTGATCGGGGCCGCGCTGGTCATTCCGCTCGTCCCGGCGCGACTGGCAGGCCTCGGGCTGCTCGGGTTCGGAGCCGGGCTGCTCGGCCTGTACGCGCGGACCCCGGGGATGCGCAGGCCCGGCACGCTCTTGCCCACGCAGGACGGCATCGCGCTGGCCAAGGACTCCTGGCTGGTCGGCATCGGTGCGGCGCTGGCACTGGGAGACCGCCGGTGACCGCCCCCCACCCGGTGGTCACCGATCCGCACGTGGCGTGGATCCGGGACGTCACCCCGCGCACCCCCGGTTGCGAGGAGTGCCTGCGCATGGGCACCCCGTGGCTGCACCTGCGGCTGTGCCTGACCTGCGGGCACGTCGGGTGCTGTGACTCCTCCCCAATGCGGCACGCCCGAGCGCACGCAGGCGTGATCGGCCATCCGATCGTCCGCTCGCTGGAACGCGGCGAGAACTGGCGGTGGTGCTACGTGGACGAGGCGTTCGTATGACGCAGGAGTCCGTTGGTGTCGCCCCCGATGTCGAGGAGCTGCTGGCCACGGCACCATCCGGCGAGACACCCGACCTGTCCGGCGCCTACCCTCGGCTGAGCGAGGAACAGATCCGGATCTTGAGCGGCTACGGCTCGCGGCGGCCGACCTCGCGCAGCGAGTTGCTGATCACCGAGGGCCGCCCCGACGAGGCGTCCATCGTCGCGCTAGCGGATCCGTGCACCGGCTGGCTGGCAGGCACCTCGCGCTCGACCCCGGCTCCTCCATGCGCACCGGCCAGGACGCGGCCCTGGCCGCCGGGCGCGACGACGCCGATCGGGAACCGCGGCGGACGCCCGCGCTGCTGGAGACGACTATCCCGGGTGTGTTCGCGGCAGGCGACGTTCGCAGCGGATCGATCAAGCGGGGTGACGTCCGCGGTCGGCGAAGGAGCGATGGCGGTCCGCCCGGTGCACGAGCACCTGGCGCAGGTGGGATAGCGAGGAGGCGTGGGGATGGCAGGCCCGTCGAGCGTTCCGGTGTTCGAGCGGTTCTTCCGCTCGGTGGCGCAGCTCAAGGTGGACAAGAGCGACGTGAAGCGGTTCCGCGAGTTCGTCGACCAGATGGTCGACGACATCGCCATCGCGGGCCGGAACTCCGCCAGGTGGAACGATCGGGACGTCATCGCTCCGATGGACCTGCCGATCACGAAGGGGCTTCAGGAGCGGATGCGCGAATTCAACAAGCTGGACGAGGCGGTCGACATCCGCGCCGTCCTGGCAGAGGCCGTGCGCCGACCGCCTGCCGACATGACCTTCTCCGAGGAGACCGAGGAGATGCTGCCGGAGCTGTTCGGCGGCCTGAGCATCGCCTTCGCCCGGGCCTTCCGCGCCGTTGACCCCGAGGTCGTCAACCCGTCCACGGAACACTGGGACCGCGTCACCGACCTCTTACGGCAGGTGTACTGATGACCACTCCCCGGTTCGCCGACGTCCATGTGACCGACGTCGGCCGGGTGGACGCCCAGCTCCCGCAGACACTGCACCTCGATCACGTCCCGACAGCGCCGTTCGCGTTCCATACCCACCGGGTCACCCGTGGCCCGCTGGCCGTCGAGGAGACCCGCGGCACCGACGGAATCCACCTGCGGCTGCCCGATCGGCCGAGCTACCAGGTCGGGCTGCCGCTGCGCGGGCCGCTGCACGCCGACCACCGCGGCAAGGAGCTGGACCTGGGTCCGGGCCGTGCCGCCGTCTTCTCCCCGTGGCCGGAGACCACGGTGGTCACCGGCGACCGCTTCGACGTGCTGCTGGTCGACGTCGGGTCGGCCGCGTTGGAGGACATGCTGGAGGCGTTGCTCGGCCGGACCGTGCCCCGCCCCCTGCGACTGCTCACCTCGATGACCGTGAGCTCCGCGGCAGGCCGGACGTGGGCGGGCACGGTGCGGCTGGTTGCCGACGCCACCACCGACACATCCTCGGTGTTGGACAACCCGATGAGCGCCGAGCCGCTGCAGGACGCTCTGCTGGTTCGGCTGCTGCTCGCGGCCGACCATCCGCACCGCGACGCGCTCGACGAACGCGTACCCACGTGGGGTCCCCGGGCCGTGCGCCGATGTGTCGACTACATCGAGGCCCATCCGGAGCGCCCCCTGACGCTGACAGGCCTCGCCGAGGATGCCGGGCTGAGCGTCCGAGCCCTCGAAGGTTGTTGGCTGCGGCATCGGGAGGTGCGCCCCGGGCACGACGTCGGCCGGGTCCGGCTCGGGCGGGCACACCGTGACCTGCAGTTCTACCGGCCTGGAGAGACCACGGTGACCGCGGTCGCGAGATCGTGGGGATTCCGGCCGCAGCCGTTCGTGGCGGCCTACGGCGCGCGTTTCGGCTGCTCCCCGGGGCAGACGCTGCGTGGTCCCGCCTTCGCCTGACGATCAGGCCCGGTCCTGCTCGGGACGGGCCTGAAGCAACGGGGCGTCGGCCCGCTCGGGGCGGTCCTCCCACCGGCTGCGCAGCTGGCCGCCGTCGGGCACCGGGACCAAGCGGCGACGCCGCGGCCTGGCGGGCGCAATCGCGGCCGTGAATCGGCCTGGATCTGGCGGAGGCGCTGATCTGGCAAGGAGACTGGTGAGGTGCCTGCCCCGAGGAAGTACGACCCGGAGACGATGGACCGGGCGGTGCGGATGTATCAGGACCGGCTGGCCGAGTACGGCGAGTCGAAGCTGACCGCCCGCAAGGTTGTCGGCGAGTTGCTGGGGATCAACCCCGCGACGCTGCGGAACTGGGTGGAGCGCGAAGAGATCGACAGCGGCGTCCGCCCGGGCACCACCAGCGACGAGGCTGCGGAGCTGGTCCGGCTGCGCACGGAGAACGCCGAGCTGCGCCGGGCCGACCGAGATCCTCAAGACCGCGTCCGCGTTTTTCGCCCAGGCGGAGCTCGACCGCCGACTGCGGTGATCGTCGATCACATCGATGCCCACCGGGGCCGCTTCTCCGGTCGAGCCGATCTGCCGGGTGTTGTCCACGCACGGCACGCAGATCGCCCCGAGCACCTACTACGCGACGGCGCAGGCGCGAGTGTCGACACGCGTCCTGGCCGACGCGTACACGGCGAACGCCCTGGTCGACCTGCATCGCGCCAACCGTGGTGTACGGCCGCCGCAAGCTCTGGCACGCCGCCCGCCGCGCCGGACTGCGGATCGGTCGCGACCGGGTGGCCCGGCTGATGCGGCTGGCCGGGCTGGGCGCAGCGGTGCGCGGCACGCACACCACGATCACTACTTGTCGGGCGACCGAGACCGGCGAGCGGCACCCGGACCTGCTACAGCGGGCCTGGTCGGCGCCGACACGGCCGGACCGGTGGTGGGTGGCCGACTTCTCCTACGCGTGGACGTTGGCCGGGTTCTGCTACGTCGCGCTGCTCACCGACGTCTACTCCCGGCGCATCCTCGGCTGGCGGGTGACCACGACGAAGACGACGCCGCTGGTGCTGTCCGTGCTCGAGCAGGCCCTGTGCACCCGCAGACGGGCCAATGCCGAGTTCACCGCGACCGGGCTCGTGCATCACTCGGACGCCGGGTCGCAATACACGTCGCTGGCGTTCACCGAGGCCCTGCGCGAGGCCGGGATCGTCGGGTCGATCGGGACCGTGGGCGACGCGCTGGACAATGCGCTGATGGAGTCGACCATCGGGCTGTTCAAGACCGAGCTCATCGAGCGTCACCCCCGCTCGTGGAGCGGGCGGGCCGAGGTGGAGAAGGCGACCGCGGAGTGGGTGCACTGGTACAACACCGCCCGGCTGCACTCCGCGCTCGACTACATCCCGCCCATGGAGTTCGAACAGCGCTACCGTGACCAACACGAGGCTGCCTCGACACCCGAGGTGGCCTGAACCCCGCCTCCGACGGTCCCGGGCCGGTTCAGTCGGTCGCGGCGAGCTGACAGACAAGGCGTGGGCTCGGATCGAGCCGCTGCTGCCCGCGGTGGCCGAAAACGGTCGCCGCTGGCGCGACCACCGCCAGGTGATCAACGCGATCCTGTGGAAGCTGCGCACCGGAGCGCCGGCGACACCTGCCCGAACGCTACGGGCCCTGGAAGACCGCCCACGAGCGGCTGCGCCGGTGGACCGCAGACGGAACCTGGGACCGGATCCTCGACCAAGCCGTGACCAAGGACGACTCCGTCGGCGCGGTCGAGTGGACGATCAGCGTCGACTCCACCCATGTCCGGGCTCACCAGCATGCCGCCGGGGGCCCGGAAAAAGGGGGCTGCACCAGCTCCTGGATCGAAGACCTCGCCATCGAGGGCGAAGCCCTCGGCAGATCCGGAGGCGGGCTGACCAGCAAGATCCACCTCGCCGTCGACGGCCGCGGGCTGCCGATGTCGGTCCCTGCTGACTCCCGGGCCAGGTCGGGCACAATCCACAACTGTTACCGCTGCTCGACGAGATCTCCGTGCGCCGCGACGGGCCCGGCCGCCCGCGTAAACGCCCGGACCGGGTCGTGGCGGACAAGGCCTACTCCCACCCCTCCACGCGGGCGGCGATGCGCCGCCGCTGGATCGGGTTCACCAGCCCCGAACGCGACGACCAGATCGCCCGCCGCCACGCCAAAAGCGCCCGCGGCGGACGCCCACCCGCCTTCGATCCGGCCATCTATGCAGGTCGCAACGTCGTCGAGCGCTGCTTCAACCGGCTCGAACAGTTCCGCGACCTGGCTTCCCGCTACGCCAAACGCGCCGCCTACTTTCGCGCCGAGATCACCATCTCCGCCACGATCCTCTGGCTCCGCCAGGACTTACAGAACACGCCCTAGTCCGAGAGGAGATCGCGGAACTCACTCGGCAGTTGAGTCAAGGCCTTGTCGAGCACATCCGTCGGCATCGCCTCGCGCATTGTGGCGAGCACAGCCGCGAAACCGGCATGCACCTCGTCGCGGCGCAACCCGGTGCGTTCGCTGATCTGCTCCTCGGCATCGGGCAACCCGGAACGCTGTGACGGCTTTCTCCGGGCTCCCCGAACCTCATCACCCAGGTTGTCCGGGAGGTGCAACACCAGCTCCCGGACCGTGCCCTCGCTCAGCCGCTGCGCCAGTGCTTGCAGCGTTGCCCTGGTGAGGTCGGCGGCCTCCTCGCGTGACAGGCCCGAGCGTCCGGCCACGGACCTGAAGAACTCCCGCTCGTCCATCTCAGCCCTCTGGTCGCGTCAGCCTGGGCTACCAGTCCGTTGCGCAGGCTCAGCCTGCGGCACGGACAGGGTCGCCTGCCCGGCGTTGCGGAACTGGAACGTCATGGGCGTGGCCAGACCGGGCCGCAGAACGTGGGCGGTGACGACGACGAACTGCAGCTTGCCTGCGACCAGCGGACTCTGGGACGCCGAAGGATCGGTATCGCTGACGACGTTCTCGTGCGGAGGGATTCGCACAGTTCGCGACACCTGCACCCGACCGGCCATCGGGCTCGTCACCGCCACGAGCTCGTCGGCTTCGTCACCAGAGTTGATGATCGTCGCCAGCACGGGAACGCTCGAGCCGACGGTGTAGCTGCCGCCGGGTTCGGAGAAGACGGCATCAGGACGTCGCGCAGTGCGATGTCATCTCCAGCGTCGCCGGACGCGCCGTCGGCCGCTGCCTGTTGGGTTGCCGTCTGGGCCATCTGACCTGCGCCGCAGCCGGTCAGCGCGAGACCCACGACGAGGCACACCGTGACCTGACCTGCGACCACAGGCGCGGTCCGCTCACTCGGTCGTGGGTCTCGACCGGACCAGCGGCGGAGCATCCGGCGTGGGTCGAGCACGAACCTTCTCGGTGCGCCCGCGTCGGACTCCCGGAAGCCCTGCGGAGCGCCTTCGAGCGAGCTCATCGGCGCGTTGACACTTGTGCGCCATGCGGACCCGATCGTGCAGGATTGCCGCCCACAGCACTCGGTTGTGCTGCCGTCACACCGTCGCCGTGATCCATATCGCGATTGTGCGCTGGCGGCGACACACCGGATACGGCCTCTTGGGTCGGGCTGATGGGCACGCCTTTCGCCTCGCAGGTGAGTCATCGCGCGGCCGCCGGAACGGGCCCGTGGCAGGGGCGCTGCCCGCGTGGCTACTGATCGCGCTGTGCGGGCGACGTGTCCGCGACAGTCGGATGATTGCCCGATGCTTCTTCCCCCGCTTCTCGTCGAGCTCGTCCCAGGGCGGGCAGTGCGGCATCCGCGGTGGGTCCGGTGCACCCGTTGTCGGTCGCGACCGTCACGGAGACGATCACACGCTTGAAGGCGCGGGAGGACGGTGTCACTTCGGTCAGCCGGTCCGGGGTGCGCCCAGCAACGGGCGGTACTGGTCCGGCAGCTGCACGCTGAGGTCGAAGAACTCGTCGCCGACGATCGAGCGCAGCACCGCGAACACCGCCGGAATGCGGCGTGCGGCCTCGTCCAGCGACAGCCCGGCTCGCCCGGCGACCCGGCGCACGAACTCGTCCGGTCCCATTCGGCGGGACAGGCCGTCGGCATCGCGGCCGCGGTGCAGCGGTGGGTGCAGGGCCACGGGCAGGCGTGCCGCGAGGTCGTCGGAGTCGCCGCCGGCGATGCGCTCGGCGAGGGTTTCGAGCACCGCCTCGATCAACGTCCGTGCGGCGTCGTGGTCGCCGCCGCCTTCCGCGGCCACCGCGTCGACGACGGCCTCGACGCACGGCACGGACGTCGCCGCATCTAACAGCGCGGCGTAATGCCTTCCGAGCTGGGCGCGGATGTCGGCGTACTCGTTGGGGCCGATCGCCTGACGCAACGCGGTGAACACGGCCCGGGCGTGCCGCTCGGCGGTGAGCGGGTCGGTGCCCTCCCGCTCGGCGACGCGGCGCAAGAACTCCTCCGGTAGGAAGCGCTCCGGGCTGCCCGGTGACCAGGCGTACGCCTGCAGCTCCTCCGGGAGACGCCGCAGCACATCGGCGGCCTCGCCGCGGGTCAGATGCTGTCCCAGCACCGTGAGGACGATCTGGGACGCGCGCTCGGCGGTGTCCCGGTCGGTGTGGGCGATCTGGGCGACCATAGCCAGGAACTGCTCGTGGTCCATGCGGCTCCTCTTCTCGGTCAGCGCCTGCCGGTGATCCAGTCCCAGGCCCGGAGCAGCCCGGGCTCGAGCGGGATCTCGATGCCGCCCGGGTGATCGTCCGGGCGCGAAGGAAGGGTTCGCTGGGCTCGTGCAAGTCGTCGACATCGGCCGCCAGCAGCACGGTGAGAGCCCGGAAATCTGGCCGCGATCGGCGTACAGGTGCCGTCCGGGGAGCGGGTGGGTATGCACGACGATGCCGTAGAACAAGTCGAGGTCGACGTCGGCGACACGTGGTCGACCGACCCGGTGACCACGCGCCGTAGCGGTTGCTGCGGACCACCTCGCGGCCGTCAGGGGCAGCGCGAGCATTCGGATCAGCCCCGAGCCATGCGACAGGACACGAGGAATTCCTCCGTCGTGGCCACCTGCTCCGCGTCGGCCGTCAGGCTCTGCGCCCGTAGTCGTATCAGGGCGCGGTGCTTGCGCCTGCGGACCGGTTCGGTCAGCGTCAGGTGGCGCACCTGACCCTGGGTCATGTCGGACGAGCGGAGCCGCTCCGCCGAGGCGATCGGGTATCGGAGAAGCGGCAGCCGGTACGCCGAGCAGGCTGTGGCGGCGGCACGCCCGACTGCGTCGTGGTCCGGATGGCCGTCTCGTTCCCACGGGGTGAGGCACCACAACCCTTCCGGATCGGCGAATCCCACGAGCTCGCTGACGGCTGCCATCACGTCGTGCTCCGCGGCCTCGACGCACCCGCCTGGCAAGCCCAGTCGGTACCGGCGGACGCCCGTCAACCCCAACGTGCGGTAGGCCGTACCGAGGTACTCGGCGCCGGTGTCGGTCACCACCAGGACGGATACCGGCAGGCCACGATTGACCAGATCGCGCATCAGGCCACCGGCCGCGCACAGCTCCTCGTGGGGGTGGGCAACGACGACGACGAGACGTCGGCAGCTGGGCATCCGCAACGGCGGCCCGGTGGTGCCGACATCGGACGCTGCGGCCCTTGCCGCTGCGCGCCAGGGATCGCAACTTCGCGACACCGTCGCGGCTACGTCCACCATCGGTTCCGCCCTCTTAATTCGGCAGCCGGGCGCCGGTGAACTGTTCGACATCGAGGGCAGGAGGCGGCCAGGTCCGCGGGAGAGCAGCTGGAGATGAACCATCCGTCGACGACGACCTCCTGGTCGACGGGTTGGGCGCCTGCGTTGCGCAGGTCGGTCCAGAGGCTGGGCCACGCCGTGAGCCGGTGACCGCGGACGACGTCGGCCTCGATGAGCGGCCACGGACCGCGGCAGATCGCCGTGACCGGCTTCCCGGTGGCCACGAAGGAGGCGACGAAGCCGACCGCGTCGCGGTTGATGCGCAACCCCATCTGGATTCACCCATGCTCCCGGGCAGGAGCAGCGCCTCGTACTCGTCGATCTCCACGTCAGCGACCTGCCCGGGTCCACGGAGATCGTTCCCGCCGCAACGGTGCCGAACTGGCGCGCCTGGACCTCGCCGGGGTGCATCGACAGCAGGTCGCTTGTGGCCCGGCCCCGTACAGCGCGCCGCGGGCTTGTTCCAGCTCCACCCGCTCGACGCCGTAGGTGGCGAGTATCGCGATCCGTATCTCCGGCCCACGAACCATGCGCTCCTCCGAGAGGTGGGATGGATGCGGGCACGATGGCATCGGCGGGAGATGACTTCGACAGCCTGTCAGGTCCACGGGGCTCACCCCGACCTCACCTCTCGGGCCGCGTCAAGTCATCACCGCACTGGTGAAGAAGGGCACCCTCTCCTGCCTCGGCCGTCGATCCGGGCAGGCGTGGATCGGCCACCGTCGCGAGAGCACGGTGGGCCAGCACGACCGGATCGGAGAGCACCACCCCTGTGGGGTTCCAGAACGTTCCACCTGGTTGCTGAGCAGCGGTGTTCGGCGGCGTTCGGTGGTGGCACAGATCGTCGCGCTGGTCGTGCGGATGGCGAGCGAGAACACCAAATGGAAATACAAGAGCATCAGGGCGAGCTGCACGAGCCCCGCCCCATCGGATCGGCGGACCGCCTCGACGCGGAGTGATCTCACCGGGACACTGGCGTCCCGGTGCCCGCTATCGAGGAGCGAGGATGAGCGAGAATCTGGGTCACCTGCACGGGCCGAACGCCGACGGGTGGGAGCGCGTCGTCGTGGTCGGGCTCGTCGCCACCCCTCCGGACCATCCGGCCCGGGTCGTCGGCCTGCTTTCCGCCGAGCTGGCGGAGCTGCTCAGCTCGCGCGTCGACCGCCGGGTGCGCTGGGAGGTACGCAGCAACTGGGGTGCGGTCGCCCCCCGCCGGGACGGCGGCCTCGCCGCGCTGCTCGACGACGTGGCGGAACGCCGCGAAACCGCCGGGTGGGACATCACGATCTGCCTGACCGACCTGCCCCTGCACGTCTCGCGGCTGCCGCTGGTCGCGCACTACTCGCTGCGCCGTCGCGCCGGCGTCGTCTCGCTCCCCGCGCTCGGCCTCGGACAGGTCCGAGCGGCGCGCGCCGCCGTGCTCGGTCTGGTCGAGGGCCTGGCCACCGCGCTGGTCGATGATCGGTCCCGCCCCCGGGAGGAACGGGTCGGAAGGATGGTGGAGGGCGTCGCCCCCGTTCGCCGGGTGGTCGACCAGACCGACGACGGCGAAATCGGATTCGTGTCCTCCCGCATCACCGGCACGCTGCGGCTGCTGGCGGGCATGGTGCGCGCCAACCGTCCCGGCCGGGCGCTGCTGGGGTTGTCCAAGCTGCTGGTCGGCGCGTTCGGCACGGCCGCGATCGCCTTGACCACCAACACCATCTGGCAGATGGGCGACGCCCTGGACGGCCCGCGGCTCACGCTGATCATGGTGCTCAGCCTGGTCGGCCTGGTCGGGTGGCTGATCATCGCGCACGACCTGTGGGAGAAGGCGTCCGCCGAAACCCCACGCGAGCTGGCCCGCCTTTTCAACCTGGGCACCGGGCTCACCCTGGGCCTCGCAGCCAGTGTGTCCTACCTGGTGCTGTTCGCCGGAACCGCCACTACGGCCGCGCTCCTCATCGACTCGTCGGTGCTGTCCCAGAACCTGGGCCGGCCGGTCGGCCTGGCCGACTACGCGGTGCTCGCGTGGATCATCACCTCGTTGGCCACGGTGGGCGGCGCCATCGGCGCCGGCCTCGAGGACGAGGACGACGTGCGCGCCGCCGCCTACGGCTACCACCCGACACCCACGGGGTGGCGCGACGACCCCGCATCGAACGGCGACGACACCTCATGGAACGACGGCCGACCGAGGGGCTCGTAGCACGAGGTGGGAGCATCCACGCTGGCGACGGCAACGCGACGGCCGAATCCGACGCTGCGAGGCCGAATCCCAGGCGGTGCGGACCGCGGATAGTCGCGCCCATGACGCCCACTTCGACGACCCCCGAGCCCGGGCAAGAAGGACGTGGCGGCTCGCGTCTGGCGCGTGCTCGCGCTGACGTCGATCACCTCGAGGTAGCGGTCGAGCAGCTGGTCGACCGTGGGCGACGTCCGCGGGTTCCGGCGCTCGTCCACCTCGTTGAACGTCCGGGTGCGGGCTGCCTCGGCCTGAGCCCGCGCCCGAGGACCGGGCTTGATGATCTCCGTCAGGTAGTGGCGGCATCCGGTGACGGTGTCCCAGCCCGCGTACACGCGCACGCGGAGACCGCCGCTGGGCAGCTCGTCGATGCTCCCGCGGGCCCGCGTCCGACCGGCCTTCCTGCTCGCCATGAGACCGACACTAAGAGCGTTGATGTCACGACACGCTCCCGCTGAGCGTGTCGCGCAGGCGTCCGGCCAGGTCGGAGAGGGTGGGCGCGGCAGGGATCGAGCCTGCGACCGCTCGGGTGTAAAGCGCGCGGCACTCCCCTCCTAAGCCTCCTACCAGCGACAACGCTGCCGGGAGGACCCTCTTCAGCCCCTCCGACAGCATCCCTGAACGGGATTTCGTGTCATGACTGGTGTCACGCGATGCCCCACGCCGAGGTCGTCGAGCCTGACGCTCCTGACTATTTGCGCTTCCGCGGGCGCGCCAATTCCGCGGGCCCTGGCGCTGGAGTTCGACGAGGCCTTCGCCGGTGGCGTCCTCATGCCGCTCTACGGCGCGTCGGAGATCATGGCCGGCACCTGCTGTCACCCCGGTGACGCCCTGGAACGCCGAGCGCACCGCCGCCACGGGCGATCATCGCGGCCGCCACCACACCGGTGACCCGGGCAGACTCGACGAAGACGGGTACCTGCTGGTCAGCGCCCGGTTGAAGGACCTCATCATCCGTGGGGGCGTGAACATCAGCGCCGCGGAGGTCGAGGGCTACGTCGGGGCCAATCCCGCCGTCGCCCAGGTCGCCATGGTGCCCTACCCGGACGAGCGGCTGGGCGAGAAGCATGCGCCGTCGTCGTCCCGAAGCCGGGTGAGCAGCCCACCCTGACCGACACGACCGACTTCCTCCGGCAGCGGGACATCTCGATGCAGAAGCTGCCCGAGAAGCTGGTCCTCACCGAGACGGGCAAGATCCAGAAGTTCCTGCTCCGCGACCTGGCGCGCGACGGCTGAGCTACGGGTCCGCGGCGAGCCGGGCCTTCGACCGCGGCGGCCGCGGCGATGAGGCTGTCGATCAGGCCGGCGCCCATCCGCTCCCGCATCGAGGGGCCCGGCACGTAGCGCCGCTGGTCGTCCTGCTCGACGAAGCCGTGGTAGACCAGCATAGCGAGAAGACGGTGAGCCGTGGACTCGGCACAGCCGATCTCCGCCGCGGCGGCGGTGAGAGCCGCATGCCCGCCTGGTCCCGGATCGCCTGGAGCAGCCGCAGCGCCCGGTCGACCCGACTCGATGATGTAGGTCGGTCGGACGATGGGCATGCCCGGCCGACAGCGTCTCCGCCCTGGCGACGCGTCCGACGCCGCGGACCGGTGCCGGGCACAGGCCCTCACCGAGCTTTGGGAGCCGGGCGTGGAGCGGCGCGTCTGACCGCCGGGCAACCTGCGCGCCTCCACGCTGATCGGGTGTCTGCAGCAGCGTGCGCTCAACACCCGACCGGGCACGGGACCGCGTCGACGGCCTGCCGCCGGCGATCACCGGCCCGGCACCGCCATTGCCACCACACGCTTCCCGCGCTATTGTCTGCCGATCGTAAGATTACGTCCGTAAGATAATCGGGAGCGACGATGACGACACAACCAGTGGCCCTGGTGACCGGCGCCTCCACCGGCATCGGGAAGGCCGCGGCCCTCGCGCTCGTCGAGGCCGGCTTCACGGTGGTCGGCACCAGCCGGGACGCCTCGCGCCTCACCCCACCGGCCGGCATCACATTCCTCGACCTCGACGTGTCACGGGACGACTCGGTGCACGCCCTGGTCGAGCAGGTGACCGCGAGGTTCGGCCGGATCGACGTACTGGTCAACAACGCCGGGATCGGAGCGGCGGGCGCGGTCGAGGAGATGTCGGTCGAGCAGCACCGGCGGGTCCTGGACGTCAACGTCCTCGGCGTCATCCGCATGAGCAAGGCCGTCCTGCCGCTACTGCGGGCCCAAGGCGTCGGCCGGATCATCAACGTCTCCTCGGTCTTGGGGCTCGTACCTCAGCCGTTCATGGCGGCCTATGTCGCCTCGAAGCACGCCGTCGAGGGGTTCTCCGAATCGCTCGACCACGAGGTGCGCGAACACGGCGTCCGCGTCGTGCTCGTCGAGCCCGCCTACACCAGCACCGGGTTCGAGTCGAACGCTGTGATCGCCGAGGACCCCCAACCGGTCTACGCACCGCGGCGTGCCGTGTTCGACGAGGTCATAGGCGATGCCGTGAAGGGCGGCGACGCCCCCACCGTCGTGGCGAGGACCATCGTCGCCGCGGCGACCGACCCGAAACCGAAACTGCGCTACACCGCCGGCACGCGAGCAGGCCGGGTCAGCACGCTACGCAGGATCGCGCCCGCCCGGCTCTTCGACGGGCAGATCCGCAAGCTGAACAAGATGGCGGGTTGACGACGACCGAAGAGAAGGAGTCGCGATGGCGCGGTACGGGAAGGAACACAAGCAGCGGACGCGGCGGCGCATCGTGGAGACATCCGGGCGCCGGCTCAAGTCCGACGGCGTGACCGGCTCCGGGATCGCCACGCTCATGGCCGACGCCGGGCTGACCAACGGCGCGTTCTACGCGCACTTCGCGTCGAAGGACGACCTGGTCGCCAGTGTGGTCGCCGACCAGCTCGACACACAACGCGAGGCCATCGCCGCCCTGCCTCCCGACTCCGGCGTCGAGCAGCTCGTCCGGGCGTACCTGTCGGTCCAGCATCGCGATCACCCGGGCGACGGCTGCCCGTCCGCAGCCCTGCTCAACGAGATCGGCCGCTGCGACGACGCGGTCCGCCACGCCTTCACCGACGGGATGCTCGAGGTCATCGACGCCATCGGAGCCCGGCTCGGATACACAGACCCGTCCTCGGCTCGCGGCCGGGTCCTCGCGGCGTTCGCCGGGATGGTCGGGACCTTGCAGATGGCCCGCGCGGTGACCGACCCGCAGCTCTCCGACGACCTCCTCGAACAGGGCGTGCAGAATGCGCTGGCCACTCTTCGCGACCCGAGCGTCGGGGGCACCTCCGCCGACGTGGCACACCGGTGACCCCCCATTCCCCCGGGGCGACACCCCTCAACGCACCTCAACGCACCTCAACGCACCTCAACGCACCTCAACGCACGGTAAGGGACCTGACATGAGGGCCTTCCTCGTCGACAAGTACGGCAAGGACAGCACGTTGCGGGAAGGGAAGCTGCCCGACCCGGAGATCGGCGACCGCGACGTTCTGGTTCGGATCCTGGCCGCGGGTGTGAACCCGCTCGACACCAAGATCTTGGCCGGGGAGTTCACGCTCTTCCTTCCCTACAAGCCGCCCTTCGTCCTCGGCAACGACCTCGCCGGCGTCGTCGAACGGGTCGGACCCAGGGTGCAGAAGTTCGCGCCGGGCGACGAGGTCTACGCGCGGCCGGACACAAAGCGCATCGGCACCTTCGCCGAGCTGATCGCGATCGACGAGGGCGACCTGGCGCTCAAGCCGGCGGGCCTGACCATGGCCGAAGCGGCTTCGCTGCCGCTGGTCGCGCTCACCGCATGGCAGGCCCTGGTCGAGAAGGCGAACCTCCGGCCCGGACAGAAGGTCCTCATCCACGCGGGCTCCGGCGGCGTCGGGACGATCGCGATCCAGCTGGCCAAACACCTCGGCGCCTACGTCGCCACCACCACCAGCACGCCCAACGTCGACTGGGTTCGCGACCTCGGCGCGGACCTCGTCGTCGACTACAGAAAGGACGACTTCGCCCAGCTGCTGCGCGATGTCGACGTCGTCCTGGACCCGCTCGGCGGCGAGAACCTCGACAAGTCCCTGCGGGTCCTGCGACCCGGCGGCCTGGCCATCGGCATCGCCGGCCCACCGGACCCGGCCTTCGCCAGACAACTCGGCACACCGCTGCTAGCCCCGGTGATGGCCCTGCTCAGCCGCAAGGTCCGCCGCGCAGCCCGCAAGAGGCGGGTGCGCTACTCGTTCCTGTTCATGCGGGCGAACGGCGACCAGCTACAGGAGATCACCGCCCTGGTCGACGCCGGCGCGATCCACCCCGTCGTCGACAGAATCTTCGCCTTCGACGACACCGACGCCGCACTCGACTACGTCGACTCCGGCCGGGCCAAGGGCAAGGTCGTCGTCACGATCCCGTGACCACGGCCGCGAGGACCCCGCGGCCACCGTAGAGGTCGCTGCCGCGATCGCGATCGACGTGGCCGCGACCCAGTTCTTCGACCCGGGCTCGGGCGACTATCACCTGGCTGCCGAGGACCGTCGGGTCTCGGCCGCCGAGCTGGTTGCCCCGCTCACGGCCCGGGACTCGACGTCCCGATCGATGCGATCTGCGCGGCCGATCAGGAGCAGTGACGTGGCCGTGTGGCGGGGCGGCGAGTCCCCGGACCGCATGCCGTGCCACTTCCGGTCACCCGCTCCTCGCTCGCCGGGCGCCCGAACGATCACCTCTCTCGCCCAGCCGGGGCGTCGTTCTCCCGCGCTCGGCGTCGGCCGAACCACGACCGGCCACGAGACGATAGGGCGGAGGCGGTCGCCCGGCCCATCTACCTCGTGAGGACAGGCAGCATGAGGGCGGACGGGCGGCTCTGCTCGTGGTAGACGGTCTGTGTCGCCTTCCGCATCGCCAGTGCGCTGTCCAAGGGTTCGCAGGTGTTCGGGTTGCGGTCCCACCGCGGGAAGTCGCTCGAGGTGACGTGCAGGCGGACGCGGTGGCCGGGGAGGAACGCGTGCGTGACGTTTCCCAGTTCGATCGTCAGCTCGTGCACGGTGCCCGGCTCGACGGCCGAGGGCTCGTCGTAGGCGTCCCGATACCGCATCCGGACGAGTCCTTCGGCGAGGTTCTGCACGAAGCCGTCGGGGTGCACGTCGCTGAGGAACGCCACGAAGTCGGTGTCCGGGCAGTCGGTGGCGGCGAACAACCGGAGTGTCACGGGCCCGGCGACCTCAAGGGCCTCGGTCAGCGTGTCGCCGGTGTAGACGAGCACGTCCGAGCGGGACTGGTTGGCGCGCTGGTCGGCGACGCCGCCGCCGACATAGCGGCCGCCGGCGGTGGGCACCGGATCCTCGGGGTCGTAGACGTAGACGTCCGGGTTCTCGGTCCCGGGTCGCTCGCCGCTCAATCTCCCTGCTCCGGAGCTCGAGTTGGCGGGGCCGGCCGCACGCAGGTGGTAGGCGGTCGGTCGCGAGTTCGGCGGCGGCCAGGCCGTCTCGTCCCGCCATTGCCCCAGCCCGGTCATGAACAGAGTGACCCGAGGCCTGGGCAAGCCCTCGCGGCCGTCTCGGACGAAGTGGTCGAACCACTGCCGTTGGACCTCCAGGATCGGGAAGTCCGCCTCCGGCCCGAAGTCGATGTCGCCCGAGCCTCGTGAGGTGGGCTGGTTGTACGGCAACAGGTGAGCCCACGGGCCCATGAACAGCGCCTGCTCGTCCCGGGCGCGCTCGGACATCGCGTGGTCGAGCAGCCCGGTGAAGTACTGCGGGGTGTCCAGGTTGGCGATGTCGTACCAGGAGCCGACGTGCAACATGGGCACGTCGATGTTGTGCAGTTGACGACGCAGGTCCACCGCCCACCAGTACTGGCCGTCGGTCTGGTGGTGGAGGATGTCGGCGAGAAAGGGAGCGCCCGCACCGAAGCGCTCGATCCAGTCGCGTAGCGGTAGGTGACGCAGCGCGTCGTCGGTCAACGGCGAGAACCGTTGTGTCGGATCGGCCTTCAGCTTCTCCAGCGCCGCCAGGCGCTCGTGGTCGCCCAGCTTCGCGAGGACGTCCTCGGCCATGTTCATGAAGTAGCTCAGCGTCCACGACAGCTCGAGTGCGCCGTGGTTGTACCAGTAGTTCTCGTAGGAGGCCAGGTACGCGGACACCGGGACGGCCGTGATCAGGTGAGGTGGTCTCTGGGTGGCGGCCAGGTACTGGATGATCGCGCCGTAGGACTGACCGAAGGTGCCCACCCGGCCGTTCGATCCCGGCAGGCCCGCCGCCCATTCGATCGTGTCGTAGCCGTCCCGGGCCTCGTAGGCGAACGGGTACCAGGCTCCCTCGGAGCCGAACCGCCCCCGGGTGTTCTGCACGACCGTGAGGTACCCGTGGGACGCGTAGTAGTGCGCTTCGTTGAACTCCTCGGCCAGGTCGTTCAGGTGCTTGCCGTACGGCGTGCGGCGCACGAGCGTCGGCGCGGCCGTCGCGCCGATCGGCCGGTAGATGTCCGCGAACAGGGTCTTCCCGTCCCTGGTCCGCATCGTGACGTCCCACTCCCGCGTGACGTCGTAGGGCCCGCGCATCGTTGCGAGATCCACTGATCCTCCTGCCTCGTGCCGGTCGTCGACGGAGCGGGGGCCTCTGCCGCACCCCGACCGCGCCCTCGTCCCGAGCGAGAGGAGCGCCCTCCGCACACGCAGTTCCGGCCAGCTCGATGCACATGCTTGCGTAAGAGGCACCAGGGATGCAACTCTTACCGCCACTTCAGCGCCGAGGAGGAGGAGGACACACGGTGACCACGACACTGGCCTACGAGGTGCTGGTACTGGACGGAGTGCCGAGGGCAGGCGGACAGACGCTGCCGACAGGAGAGGGCATCGTGTCCTCGCCGCTCGCACTCACGCTCGTCATCGGCGCCGAGGACGCCGTCCTGATCGACGCGCCCTACACCTACGGCCAGATCGAGCGGGTCCGGAACTGGATCCTCGCCTCGGGCCGGCGACTGCGCCACGTCTACGTCACCCATGCTCACGGAGACCACTGGCTCGGGGTGAACGAGCTGTTGTCAACCTTCCCGGACGTCACGGTCTATGCCACGTCGAGGGTGCTCGAGGGCATGCAGAGAGAGGCGACGACGAACCGTGAGGCCCTGTGGGACAGGGTCTTCCCAGGGCTGGTGCCACCGTCGCCGATCATCGCCGAGAAGGTCCCCGAGGACGGGTTCCAGCTCGAGGGCCACCAGTTGGTCCCGATCGAACTGGGTCACACCGACACCGACGACACCACGGCCCTCTGGATCCCGAGCATCGGTCTGCTCGCGGCCGGCGACGCGGTCTACAACGGGGTCCACCAGTACATCCTCGAGGCGACCGAGAGCGGGTTCGACTCCTGGTTGGCCGCACTCGACAAGCTCGAGGCGCTGTCCCCGACCTACGTCGTCGCCGGTCACAAGGCTCCCGGGGCCCCCGACGATCCCGCCACGATCAGCCAGACCCGTGCCTACCTCGAGGACGCACGCCACCTGCTCGCGACCGTGAGCGATCCCGAGGAGTACTACGCCGAGATGCTGCGTCGCTACCCACTCCGCATGAACCCGGGCCCGGTCTGGTACGGCGCGGTCGGGCAGCTGCGCCCGAGGAGCTGACCCGTACTCATCCGTCCACGTCCCAAGCCGCCTCACTCTGATCGTGCTCGTTTCCTGCATCGCTGGTGACAAAGGAGTTATCACATGTCCGACAGCAGATCGGCGTCCCCGACGATCCTGTTCGTCCACGGCTTCCTGGACGACCACACCGCGTGGCGGGACGTGAGGGCCGACCTGGAACCCGACCTCTCCACCGTCGCTCTCGACCTGCCCGGCTGCGGCGCCCTGGCCGACTCGCACTCCGTCACCCTCGCAGGCATGTCCGACGCCGTGGTCGCCGAGCTCGATCGCGCCGACGGCCCGGTCGTGCTCGTCGGACAGAGCATGGGCGCCCAGGTCGGCGAGCTCGCCGCAGCGGCGCGGCCCGACTGGGTGGTGGCCCTGGTGCTGATCACCCCGGTGCCGCTCGCCGGAACGCACCTCGAGGGAGACGAGGCCGAGGTGTTCCGGTCGCTGGGCGGAAATGCCGAAGCGCAACGCCAGGCCAGATTGAGCGTGTCGGTGGCACTGGACGAACGTGCCCTCGACATGCTCGTCGCATCCGGCTCCGCGCCGCGCCCGGAGACGGTCGCGCAGGCGTTCGAGGCGTGGAACGGCGGCCACCCCGCGGGCGCCCACCCGTCTACCTACCGCGGCCCCGTCTGGATCCTGAAGGGGGCCGACGACCCCTTCGTCACCCAGGAGCTCCTCGACGCCGGCGTGCTGCCTCGCTTCCCCGACGCCCAGCTGCGAGTCATCGACCATTCCGGGCACTTCCCGCACATGGAGGCACCGGCAGAGGTGGCCTCCACCCTGCGTGAGGTCGTGGCTTCGGTCGACCGGCTGGAGGTCTAGCGTGACGAGCCGACCTGCAAGCCCGACCGCCGGCCAGTCCCTCACGGTCACCGAGCTCATCGCGTCCGGCCCGCTGGGCGGGCGCCGGATCGGGTACATCGTCATCGGCTTCCTCTGCGTCCTCCTCGACGGCATCGACATCGGTGCTTGGGGCTTCGTGTATCCCCACCTCGTCGCCGATTGGGGCACCCCGGCCGGACAGATCACGACGGTCGTGACCGCCGGGTACGTCACACTGGCCCTCGGCGCCCTCATCGCGGGGCCGTGCGCCGACCGCTTCGGCCGCAAACCGACCTTGATCGTCAGCGTCATCCTCTTCGGGGGTGCGATGACAGCGGCTGCCTTCGCGACGGACATCACCACGCTCGGCGTGCTCCGCTCGATCGCGTGCCTCGGGCTCGGTGCGGTGTTCCCCTCCGCCATCGCGCTCGTGTCCGAGTTCATGCCGCTCAGGCGGAAGGCCTTCCTCGTCACCGTCGTCTTCTGCGGGTTTCCCCTCGGCCAGGCGGTCGTCGGCTACCTCGCCGCGTTCATCGTCCCGTCCTTCGGCTGGCAGGTGCTGCTCCTGATCGGGGGGATGGCCGGCCTGGCCCTCGTCCCGCTGACCCTGTCGATCCTGCCGGAGTCGGTCGCCCTGCAGATGCAGAGGCCAAACCGACTCGCCCGGGCCGAGCGGACCGCCGAGACGATCGCTCGCTCGATGGGCGTGACGCGGCAGATCACCCTCACGCCGCAGGTCCGCGACCCGGAGGAGTCGGAGGCGGCGGGAAGGGGCGGCGTACGCACGGTGTTGTCGCGCAAGGTCATTCTCACCAGCATCGTCGTCTGGTACGCCTATCTGGCCAACTGCACGATCACCTACGTCCTGATCGGCTACCTGCCGTTGATCATGGCAACGATGGGTATGGACGCATCGGAATCCGGGCAGGTCATCGGACTGCTGGGCTGGGGTGGAGCGATCGGCTCGCTGCTGATCGGCTACGCCATGAGCCGTATCGGGAACCACCGCACCCTGGTCCTCAGCCTCGCGCTGACGGCGGTCTCGATCGCCGTCGTCGCGTTCGGCGCCTGGCCGCTGGCCGCGCTCCTCGTCCTCGGCTTCGTCTGGGGACTGCTCAACGGCGGTGCCAACGCCGGCATGAACGCCTTCGCCGCCTCCGCCTTTCCCACCCATGCCCGCGGCACCGGCGTGGCCTGGATGCACTCGGCGGGCAAGCTCGGCGCGATCGCCGCCGGCCTCGTCGGCGGCCTCATGATCGGAGCCGGATGGGGTATCGGAGCGATCTTCCTCAGCTTCGCGCTGCCCGTCCTGATCGCCGCAGCCGGGTTCGCCCTCCTGGCGCTCACGCAACCCACCGCGACCGAGAAGGAGTCACGATGACCGACAGCACCCCGAACATCAAGACCGCCGAGGTCGATGAGCAGGACTGGACCGGCGCCTTCGAGGCGAAGCAGGACCAGGCCTTCGGCGAGAAGCTGGCCGAGGACGTCGTTCTCGAGGCGGCCGCGCTACTCGTCCCGGTACGGGGGCGGGCCGACGTGCAGACCTGTATGGGAACAGCCAGCCGATACTACCGGTCGCTGACGTTCACCCACGAGGCGACGAACGGCGCGCGCACGTACATGGAGTGGGAGGCGGTGGGCGCCTCGGGCGTCGAGTTCAGCGGCGTGACCGTGCTGACCCGCAACGACGAGGGCCTGATCCAGCACGTCTCGATCAGCCACCGTCCTCTCGGTGCGATCCTGGAGTTCTCGGCCGAGATGAACCGCCGCACCGCGGGCAAGCTCGAGGCCGGGCACTTCCGCGCCGGAGACTGAGCGAAGGAGTAACGCCGATGACTCGTCGGACCGCGCCGTTCCTGGATTGGCCTGCGACGGCTCGCTACAGGCTCTCCGGTGCGCCTGGCGAGCTCGGACTGGTACAGGATCTCCTGAACACGATCCAGGAAGGCTCGGCGGCGCCGCCGGACCTGTTGGCCACGCTCGCCTCCGCGCAGGAGTGGGCGGACGCTGTCGTGGAGCTCTGGTCGTCCGTCGACCCGTCCGGATGGGCCGGGGACCTTCCCCCGCTGACGGACTACGACCGTCGCAGCCTGCTCTCCCTCCGTGCTCGCCTCTTCGCGGGGCTCTACGACCCGACGTCCGGGGCTGAGCACGAAGGGTCCTCCGAACAGCTGCGACTGTCGGTGTCAGGCGGCCACGTCGACGTCCGACCCGCCGGCGTCGGCTGGCAGCACTTCGCCACGGCGCTCCTGCTGATCTGCTACCGGGCGCAGCTCACCGGAGAGCTACGACGGCTGAAGACCTGCAAGAGCCACGAGTGCGACGTGGTCTTCTACGACCGCTCGCCCAACAACAGCGCCGTGTGGCACGACGTCAAGGTGTGCGGGAACCGCGCCAACGTGCGCGCCCATCGGGCCCGGACCCGTACCGAGGCCACCCACGGCCTCCACGAGGAGGAGAGACCACAACCATGATCATCGACACCGGCGACCTGCCCGAGGCGGCCGCCTACAAGCTGCTCATCGGGTCCATCCTGCCCCGCCCGATCGCCTGGGTGAGCAGCGTCTCACCCAGCGGGATCGCGAACATCGCGCCCATCTCCTTCTTCACCGCCGTGGGTCGGCGCCCGCCGATGATCTCCATCTCGCTGCAGCCACGGTCGGACGGCCTGACCTTGAAGGACACCTTCGGCAACATCCGCGACACCGGCGAGTTCGCCGTCAACATCGCGACGACCCCCCAGTCCGATGCCGTGCACCGTTCGGCCTACGAGTTCGAACCGCACGAGGACGAGTTCGAGCTGCTGGGCCTGGAGAAGGCTCCCTGCGACGTGATCTCGGCGCCGCGGATCGCGGCCTCACCGATCTCCTACGAGTGCCGGGTCAACCGGATCATCCCGGTGAGCGCCACCGAGAACGTCGTCTGGGGCGAGATCGTGCGGTTCCACATCCGAGACGACCTGTATCTGGAGAACGGCCGCATCGACACCGCGGCGCTGTCCCCGCTCGGCCGGCTCGCCGCCGAGTACACACACATCGAGAACGTCTTCACCACTCCACTACCCGACGAGACGTTGGCTGCGCTGGACGGCGCACGGATGCGCCGGCTCGACGGGCTCGACAGCGCGTTCTCCCCGATCAACACCCCTCTCTGGTCACCATCCGGCTCGACCCGCCCAGCCGCCCCGTGACCCTCGGTGGCTCCGGCGACCGGGCTCGCCAGTGCCGTCCGACAGTCGCGATCGACCGCGGTTCCCTCGAGCCGGCCCGGTGGCCGCTGTGGATGCCACACGTGCGTGGTGGTGGCCGGAGGCCCATCGACGAGGGCACGACCAACGCGGCCGCGCCGATGCTGGTCGCCGGTCGCGGTGTGGTCGACCGCGTCACCCAGGTACGATCCTCACCGCGTTCGAACGGAGCACCGCGATGTCCGTCATGGCCGACACCGCATCAGCGCTCGACACCATGTCGTTAGAGCCGTTGACCCCCACCGCGTACCTGGACCGCGCCGCCGCGGCGCACGGCGACCGGATCGGGGTCGTCGACGGCCGAGCTCGGGCAGCTGCCCCCCGATCACGTCTGGAGGTCTGATGACCCACGTGACCTGCACTGTCGCCGACGGCATCGCAACTGTCGTCCTGGACAATCCACCGCAGAACCGGATCGGTGTCGAAGCCGTCGCCGCCCTGAGCGCCGCCCTCGACGAGATCGAGACCGAGGAGGTGCGGGCGGTCCTGCTCCGCGCCGAGGGTGAGAACTTCAGCTACGGCGGGGACATCGAGCCGTGGCCCGGGTGGACCGAACGGGAGCTCCGCTCCCACTTCTCGGACTTCATGCGCACGTTCAACCGGTTCGAGCAACTTCCCGTGCCGACCGTCGCCGCCGTCCAGGGGCGGTGCTCCGGCGGCGGACTGGAGCTCGCGGTGCGGGCCGACGTCGTCTTCGCCGGGGAGAGCGCCAGTTTCGGGCATCCGGAGCAGTCGATCGCGATCGTGACGCTGCTCGGCGGCATCTACCGCGTGGCGGAGCGAGCAGGTCGGGCGCGCGCGATGGAGTGGGCGCTCACCTCCGAGCAGGTGCCGGCTGCCGAGATGGAGCGCTTCGGCGTCGTGAACCGTGTCGTACCCGACGGCGACCTCGAGCTCGCCGCTCGCACGTTCGCCGAGAAGGTGGCCAAGGGGCCGACGAGGGCACATGCTGCGCACAAGGCATTGTTACGGGCCTGGGAGAGTGGAGGGCGCGCGACGACGGACGAGATCATATTCGACATCGCGCTGCCACTGTGGGCGACCGACGACACCCGTATGGCTATCCCGGCTGCAGTGCACGCGCTCCGCAGCGGCGCGCCGCGCCCGGCGATGCCGTTTCGAGGACGGTGAAGAGCAGCCACCATGACCGAACTCCAGTACGCCGTCCACGTCGCCCCGCAGATCCCGACAGCTGTGCCGGACCTACCACCCGGCCTCGATCGCCGTTGGTGGTCGCCGATCTCCTCGACCCTGATCTTCGGAGAGCGCGACGCTGTGCTCGTCGACCCCCTGCTGACTGTCGAGCAGGCACAACGGCTCGGCGACTGGGTCGCCGCCGCGAACCGCAACCTCACCACCGTCTACGTCACGCACGGCCACGGCGACCACTGGTTCGGATTGGGGACCCTGCTCGAACGGTTCCCACACGCGCGTGCAGTCGGCACCCGACCGGTGATCGAGCACGCGCAGCGACAATGCACGCCCGAGTTCCTCGAGTCGTTCTGGAGGTCCCGTTTCCCGGGCCGGATTCCCGACCACATCGTCCTGCCCGAGCCGCTCGACGACGATGAGTTCGAGCTGGAGGGCCAGACACTGAGGGTCGTCCCCCTCGGTCACACCGACACCGACGACACCACCGCACTCCACGTGCCGTCCACCGGACTGGTCGTGGCGGGGGATGCCGCCTACAACGACGTCCACCTCTATCTGGCCGAGTCACCGGCAGAGGGACGCCGAAACTGGTTGAGGGCACTCGAGGTCTTGGAAGCCTTGGAACCGACGGCGGTCGTCGCGGGGCACAAGCGCCCGGAGCTCCCCGATGACCCAGCGATCCTCGATCAGACCCGTCGCTACATACTCGACTTCGACGAACTGGCGTCCAAGGCGAGCTCGACAGAGCATCTGTATCGGGCGATGCTCGAGCGGCACCCGAACCGGGTCAACGTCGGCGCGGCATGGGGCTCGGCGCGTTCGGCCGTCGGCTGAACGGTGCTCGTCCTGGAACTCTGATGCGGATCCGTCGCTGCAGACGACCCACGGCGAGCCTCAGCCGGGTGGCCTCATCGAGAAGTTCAGTGTCGGACGAACACGATTCGCCTCTCTCGGCCTCTTCCACGCCTCCTCCTGCCAAGCTCTAGCTCTCCGGATCGCGCTCGGGCGGTCGTCAGCGAGCACTACCCGACACCGCAGTGATCTCCTGCCGCAGCAGGCGGCGGAGGGGCTTTCCCGTGTCGGTGTGTGGGAGTGCGTCGCGCACGTGGATGCGCGCCGGTGTCTTGACCGACCGCAGCCGCGCACGGACGAAGGTCCGGAGCTCGGCCTCGAGCGCCGCTTCGTCGGCGACGGGCGAGGAAGGGACGATCGCCGCCAACGGGACCTCGCCCCACTCGGAGTCCGGGACACCGAACACGATCACCTCGGCGACCGCGGGGTGTGCCAGGAGAACGTCCTCGATCTCGCCCGGTGAAAGGTTCTCGCCACCGCGGACGATGACGTCGTCGGCACGGCCGTCGAGGAACAGGTAACCGTCCGCGTCGAGGTAGCCGCGGTCTCGCGTGGGGAACCAGCCGTCCGCGTCGGTCGCCGTGTGCGACAGGTACTCACCGGCTACCTGCTCACCACGGACCATGATCTCCCCCGGCTCGCCCGGAGGTAGAACGCGGCCGCCATCGTCTCGGATCTCGATCTCCACGGTGGGTAGGGGTCTGCCGACGGAGCCGAGCCGGGCGCGCACGACGGGGTCGGTCGAGCCCACGGCGTCGCGGTGGTCCTGTGGGCTCAGTACGGCGATGGTGGAGCTGGTCTCGGTGAGCCCGTACGCGTTGACCAGATCGACGTGCGGCAGCAGCCGCAGCGCGCGCTCGACGACCGGAGCCGGCATCCGCCCGCCGCCGTAGGACAGGTGACGCAGCGATGGCAGGGACTCGCCTCGATCCTCGAGAACGTCAAGTATCCGGCCGAGCATCGTCGGCACGACCATCGCGTGGGTGACCGACTCGGTGCGCGCCCGCTCGACCCAGCCCTCGGCGGTGAACGAGGAGAGCACCACGATTCGGCGCCCGGCGTAGAGGCTGGTCAGGACGGTGGAGATACCCGCGATGTGGTACGGGGGGACCGCCACCAGCTGCGTCTCGTCCTCCCCCGCCCCGAGAAATTCCACCGTGGACAACACGTACGAGGACAGGTGGTGGGGTCGCAGGACGGCTGCCTTGGGGGTACCGCTGGTTCCGGAGGTGAACAGCAGCACGCTGATCGCCCCCTCCGTCCCCGGCGCGTCTCCCGTCGGCAGGTCGTCCGCGCCGAGAACGGTGACGCCCTCGATCCCGGCGCATCGCTCCCGTTGCGTCGTGCCCACCACGACAACGGCGGGCGCGATCCGAGCCAGAGACTCCCTCAGCGCGTCGTCGGCCAGGCGGAAATTCAAGGGCACGAACGGGATGCCTGCCCGCTGGGCGGCGTAGAACAGAATCGGAACGGTGGCGGAGTACTCGTCGACGAACGCGAGGTGCTCGACGCCGAGTGCGGCGAGCCCTCCGGCCACGGCCTCGACCCGAGCCTGCAGGTCCGCATAGCTCAGGTCGCCGACCGCCGGTCGGTCACCGGCCGCGTCGGCCACCATCTCCAGCAACACGCTCGGGTTCATCGCACTCCCGCTTTCGACCGTCTGTACTCGGGTCAGTCTGCCGGTGAGAGCGCACCCGGACCGTTACTCGCGCACGGGGTTCGCGTTCACACCCGGAATCAGTAGGTGTCCCGCGTCCACCGGGATCGTGACGCCGGTGACGTTCGCGGCGAGGTGGGAGTTGAGGTACAGCGCGGTGTCCGCGATCGCCTGCGGCTCCAGCCAGGTGGTGTTGCGCAGCAGCGCGTAGTGGTAGCCGCCCTCGATCATCTCCGCCTCGGTGCCGCCCTCGTGCCCGGCGAACATGTCCCACGCACCCTGGTGGTCCGTCATCGGGGTACGGATCGCGCCCGGGTTGATCGAGTTGCAGCGGATCCCGTACGGCGCCAACTCCAGCGCGATGTTCTTCATCAGCCCGATCACGCCGTGCTTCGCCGAGACGTAGTGCGCGTAGTTCTGACCCGGCTCGATCCCGTTGGCCGAGGAGGTGATCACGATCGAGCCGCTCTTGCGCTCGATCATGTGCGGCGCGACGGCCTTGGCCGACTTCCACACGCCCGTCAGGTTCACCCCGATCATCTCGTCCCACTGCTGGTCGGTGAGCTCCCAGAACGGAGCCTGCGTCCAGATGCCGGCGTTGGCGATGAGGATGTCGATGTGGCCGAACTCGGCGACGCCCCGCGCGACAGCGGCGTCCAACGCGGCCTGGTCGCGCACGTCCGCGTCGGCGGCGATGATCCGCCGGTCCAGCGCCTCGACCTGACGCACCGTCTCGGCGTGGTCCTCCGCCGTGGCCAGGGTGTAGGGCACATCGGTCGTGGGCTTCGTGATGTCGACGATGATCACGTCCGCGCCCTCACGGGCGCAGGTGACCGCGTGAGCGCGGCCCTGCCCGCGCGAGCCGCCGGTGATCAGTGCGACCTTGCCGTCCAGCAGTCCCATCAGAGCTGTCCTCCCGCGTCGACGACCTGGGTCGTCCCGGTGATGTAGCGACCACTGTCGTCGGCGACCAGGTGCAGGACCGTCTCGGAGATGTCCCGCGGTTCCAGCGCCGCGACCGGCAGCCGGTTGAGCGTGCGCGCGGCCTCCTCGAAGTCCGCCCGCGTCGGGTTCTCCAGGTCGGGCCGGAACAGCTTGTACGTGGCGTCGTTGAGGATCATGTCGGTGGCCACCGTGGTCGGGTGCACGGTGTTGACCCGGATCGAGTGCTCCGCCCACTCCTTCGCCATGACCTTGGCCATCTGCACCAAGCCCGCCTTCGCCGCGCTGTAGTGGGCGGTGTTGTTGTTGGCGTACAGCGCCGCCAGCGAGCTGGTGATCACCACCGCGCCGCCGCGGCCGCCCGCGATGATGTGCGGCACGGACGCCTTGAGCGACTTCCACACCCCGGTCAGGTTGATGTCGATCATGTCCTGCCAGGTGTCCTCGGACATCTCCAGCGTAGACGCCGGGCTCGAGATGCCCGCATTGGCCAGCACGATGTCCAGCCTGCCGAACTCGGCTACCCCGGCCTCTACCGCGGCCGACAGCGCGGCGTAGTCCCGCACGTCCGCCTCCCGCGCGACGATCCGCCGGTCCAGCGCTTCGACCAGCCGGACCGTCTCCGCGAGGTCCTCGGCCGTTGCCAGCGGGTAGGGCACCGAGTCGACCTTCGCCGTGGTGTCGACCGCGATGATGTCCGCGCCCTCTTCGGCCAAGCGCACCGCGTGAGCCCGTCCCTGCCCGCGCGCCGCACCCGTGATGAACGCGACCCTGCCCTCTACTCGACCCATGAAACGGCCTCCCACCTGCGACGTCGCACTGTTGCAGCCAGGTTATGACACGCTGTGCCAGAAGTCGAGGAGTGTCCCGTGCGACCATGAGGGGCGATGTCCACCACCACTCCCGACCGTGGCGGTCGGCCCGCGGTCACCAGCGCCCACGAGCTGGCCGCGCTCGCCCAAGAACTCTTCGTCGCCCGCGGCTTCGAGGAGACCTCGGTGGACGACATCGCCGCCGCCGCCGGAGTCAGCCGCCGGACCTTCTTCCGCTACTTCTCCAGCAAGGCCGACGTGCTGTGGGTCGAGTCGCCCGCCGAGCTCCGAACGTTCCGCGCACTGCTCGACGAGTCGACCGACCACTGGCGCGAGGCGTTGTGCCGCTGCGCGCCGAAGGCGCTGCACCATCCGGCCGAGGAGCGGCGGTGGATGCTCCACCGGGCGAAGCTGCTACTGACCGTTCCCGCCGTCCAGGAGAAGGCCGCCCTGCGGCACGCGGAATGGCGCGAGATCGCCACCGCCTTCGTTGCGACACGCGGAGAGGCACAGTTGGTCGCCGTCGCCGCCGGGCACGCGACGCTCGCCGCGACGCTGGGCGCGCACGAGTACTGGATCGCGCACCCCGACAAGGACCTCCCCGCCCTGCACGAGCGGTTCCTGCGAATGGTCCTCGCCGGGGTGGGCTGAGCCTCGGCGCTGCTCAGCCCTTCTGCGGGCGCACCACCAGGGCGCGGTCGCCGTCACGGCCCGCCATCATCTTCTCGCCGACCTGCAGGAAGTTCTCCATCTCCGCCACCGGCAGCTGGGCGCCGTCCTTCAGCCGCAGGTAGGAGCGGTCGTCCACGCGGAGTGTGACAGGCCCGTCCGCGGTGTCGATGGTGATCCGGCCCGTCTCGACGGCCGAGAGCGTGCCGACGACCGGCTGCGGGTCGGACTTCGCGGAGAACCGGATGTCCATCGACAGCCGGAAGACACCGGACCGGTTGGCGAGCCCCGAGTGCGGGGTGTCCTCACCGAAGATCAGCACGTCACCGGCGTGGTAGGTCTCGGGACGCGCCCACTCCGACTCCTTGATCGCGTCGGCCGGGATGCCGTACTTCGGCGGGTCGTTGCGGTCGTGCAGGTAGCCACGCTTGTTCGCACCCGGCGCGATGGCGAGCCCGCCGCACTCGGGGCCGATGTCGGCGAAGGGGCACCACGCCGTCCAGAAAGGGACGCCGTCGTTGAAGAACCCGTCCTGGTGGCGCCCGGCCACCCAGTCCTCGGGGTCCTCGGGCACCGGCGGGTTGAGCCGGTACTCGGTGCTGGGGATCCAGGAGATGGGCTCGCCCATGACCTTCTCGAAGAAGGCGTGGATCCGGGGGTTGCCGACGAACTTCTCGTACGTGCCGGAGCCGTAGACCTCGGGGACCTTGATCGGGAACCCGCTGACGTCCTTGCCGTTCCACAGCGGCACCGTCTGGCCGGGATCGACGACGCCGTAGTCCTCGATCAGTACGGAGAAGTACTTCTGTCGCACCTGCTCCACCGCGTCCCGGTCGAGGACGTCGCGGAAGAAGAGGTAACCCTCCTCCTTCATCTGCGCGGCCATCGCCTTCGGGTCGTCGAGGAGCCCGTTGTGGACGTCGAGCTCCTTCATCGGGAACGCCACTGCACACCACCTTGTGATCCAGAGTTCTGCGTCATCATCGCGGTCACCACTCCCGCGCCCGCTTGAGCACCTCGGCGAACGGGAGATCGACATCCACGGCCCGCTCACGGGGCAGTCCGAGCACCCGCTCGGCGATCCCGTTGCGCTGCATCTGCTCCGTGCCACCCGCGATCGCGGGCTTCTTGCTCTCGAGGAACGCGTGCGCGGTCGCGCCCGCGCCGGCCTCGGCCGGATCCCAGGCCACGGCGGCGGCGCCACCCAGCTCCAGGGCGGTGCGGGCCCGCGCCGCGGTGGCCCCGGCCAGGCCGAGCTTGCCGTAGGCGGCGACCCCCGCGTCGGCCTTCCCGAGCCGCGAGAACGTCGCGATCCGCGCCTTGAGCTGAGCCACGACGTAGTCCTCGACGAAGGCGGAGGCGATCCGACGCCGCACCTCGCGTTCCCCCAGCCGCCCCGTCGCCGCGGCAAGCAGGTCCGCGGGCAGCGGGCCCGGCGCGTCGGGCGTCTCGACGGCCCCGGGGCGGCCGGCCCCGCGCTCGAACACCAGTAACGTCGAGGTGACCGACCAGCCGCGGTCGACGTCGCCGATCCGTTCGGCGTCCGGCACCGCGACGCCGTCGAGGAACTCCTCGCAGAACTCGCTGCTCCCGCCGATCTGCCGGATCGGGCGTACCGTCAGGCCGGGTGCGTCGGTCGGCACCCCGAACCAGGTCAGCCCCTTGTGCTTGGGCACGTCCCAGTTCGTGCGAGCCAGACACATCCCCCAGTCGGCGAGGTGGGCCAGCGAGCTCCAGATCTTCGCGCCGTCCAGCCGCCAGCCGTCGTCGACGCGGGTGGCCCGCGTCTGGACACCCGCGAGGTCCGACCCCGCCGCGGGCTCGGAGAAGAACTGGCACCACAGCTCCTCCCCGCGCAGCACCCGCGGGACGTGCCGGGCGAGGAACTCGGGCGTGGCGTGCCTGATCATCGTCGGGACGCAGGAGCCGAACGTGGTGACCGACAGGATGCCGAAGTCCGGCGTGACGAAGCCTGCCGCTTCCTCCTGGAACACGCGCTCGTGCGCAGGGGTCAGACCCCGCCCGCCGTGCTCGCTCGGCCAGGTGATGCCTGCGAACCCGCCGTCGAAGAGCCTGCGCTGGATGGCGCGGTGCTCGGCGACGTGCTCGGGGGTGTGCGGGTCGGCGACGGCCGTCCCGCGCCGGTCCAGGTTCGCGGGCAGCCACTCCCGCGCCTCGGCGCGGAACTCCTCGACCGGGCTCACGTCAGCTCCTCGGAATGGGCGGCGACGATCCGGTCGCGGTGGAAGTCCACCGTGCCGGACAACGCGGCGTTCGCCGTGATGCGGCGCAGGTAGAGGTGCAGGTCGTGCTCCCACGCGAACCCGATGCCCCCGTGGACCTGCAGGCAGTCCTGGCCGGCGCGGGCCGCGCGCTCGCCGAGGTGGACGGCGGCGATGCTCACCACCTCGCCCGCGTAGGGCGCGTCGGCGGACACCGCCCGGGTCGCCGCGGCGAGCACCGCCTTCGCCGACTCGACGACGAGGCTGACGTCGGCGAGCAGGTGCTTGAGCGCCTGGAACGAGCCGATCGGGCGGCCGAAGGCGATGCGGTCCAGCGCGTACTGCCGGGTCATGCCGAACAGCCGGTCGAGCGCGCCGACCGAGTCCGCCACCGACAGCAGGGTCGCCAGCGTCCGCGTGCGCTCCAGGGCGTCCGGCACCAGCGCGTCGGCCGGGACCCGCACACCGTCGAACCGGAGTGCCGTCAGCCGCCGGGTCACGTCCAGGCAGGCCAGCGCGGTCCTCGGCAGAGGGGCGTCGAGCGGCATGAGGACCTGGACCGGACCGTCGTGCGACCCGGCGGTGAGGAGGCCCCAGGCCGCGCTCGGATCGTCCACGACGGCGGTGCCGGTGAGCAGCAGGTCCGGTCCGGAACGCGCGGCGGTGAGCCCGTCGTCCCACAACGCGTCGCCCGCCACCGCCAGGGTGGCCGTGGCCTTGCCCGCGGCGAGGTCACCCAGGATGGCAGGGTCGGCGGTGTCGGCCAGCACCGCGGCGACGGTGTTGGTGGCGGCGAAGGGCTCGGGCTGCAGGCGCGCACCACGCAGCTGCGCGAGCAGGACCGCGTCTTCCACGGGGACGCCGGACACGCTGCCGCCGCCGAGCTCCTCGTCGACGAACATCGCGAACCAGCCGAGCTCGGCTGCGGCACTCACGTACCCCGGGTCGAGGGGGACGCCGTCGGCGAACGCGCGCACCCCCTCGATCGGGAGCCGGTCGTCGACGAACCGGGCGCTGGTGTCGAGCAGCAGCGCCTGGTCGTCTGTGGGCTCGAGGTCCATCAGACCTTCTCTGGCTCGGCGCTGGCAGCGGAGACGCGGTCCTTCAGCGCCGGCAGCACCGGGCCGGCGGTCTTCCAGTTCGGGATGCCGTCGGATTCGTGGGCGCGCGCGATCTGCTCGCCGTGGATCTCGCCCCAGTGCGCGTGGTTGAGCTGGTGCAGCGTGAAGCAGGCCTGCAACGCGTTGTGGAAGCCCTGGTTGTCCTGGGTCTGGTTCACCGACTCCTTGACCAGCAGCGCGGTCATCGAGGGCGTCCTGGCGATCCGCTTCGCGAACTCCTCGGTGTTCGCGGCGAGGTCCTCGCGTGCCCACACCTTCGACACCATGCCCAGGGCGTACGCCTCCTCGGCGTCGATGGAGTCTCCGGTGAGCAGCAGCTCCTTGGTCTTGCGGGCACCGAACTCCCACGGGTGGGCGAAGTACTCGACCCCGCACATCCCCATCCGCGTCCCGACGACGTCCGCGAACGTGGTGCCCTCCGCGGCGACGATCAGGTCACAGCTCCACATCACCATCAGGGCCGCCGAGTACACCTTGCCGTGCACCTCGGCGATGGTGATCTTGCGCAGGTTCCGCCAGCGGCGGGTGTTCTCGAAGAAGTAGTGCCACTCCTGACGCATCCGCTGCTCGGCCTTGAGCATCGTCCCGCCGGTCGTGCGGTGGGTGATGTGCTGGTTCGGGCCGGGCTCGCGCTCCTCGACCCGCACCGGGGTGCCGAGGTCGTGGCCCGACGAGAACATGGGGCCCTCGCCGCCGAGGATGACCACGCGGACGGTGTCGTCGGCCTCGGCCTCGAGGAACGCCTCGTTCAGCTCGACGAGCATCCCGCGGTTCTGCGCGTTCCGGGCGTCGGGCCGGTTCAGCATGATCCGCGCGACGCGGCCCTCGTCGAGGGTGGTGTAGGTGATGTAGCGGTAGTCGCCCATCGCGGTGTCCTTTCTAGACGAGGCCGTGTTCGCGCATCCGCGCGACGCGCTCGGGTCCGTACCCGAGGAGTTCGCCGTACACGTGGTCGTTGTGCTGGCCCAGGTGGGGGGCCGGGCCGGAGAAGCCGGCCGGGGTGTCGGAGAAGAGGATCGGGATCCCGCTGCCGTAGAGCCCCTCCGCGCCGCCGTGGTCGGGGTGCTCGAGCGGCACGGTCTCGCCACGGGCGAGCACCTGCGGGTCCGCGGTCGCCTCCAGGGGCGTCCGCACCTCCGACACCGGGATGTCCGCGGCGGCCAGCTTCTTGTGGATCTCGGCGACGGTCAGCTCCGCGGCCCACTCCCCGACGATCCGGTGGATCTCGTCCGCGTTGGCCGCCCGCGGGGCACGCCGGGCGAACCGCGGGTCCTTCAGCAGTTCGGGCATGTCCATCGCGGCGGGGAGCCGGGCGAAGAACCGGTCGTTCGCCGCGCAGATCGCGACCTCGCCGTCCAAGGCCCGGAAGATCCCGAAGGGGGCCAACCGGTTCAGGAAGTTGCCGGTCCGCGGCTCCATCCCGGTGGCGGCGTACCCACCCCAGGGCTCGACGGCGACCATCGAGGTCAGCGCCCCGAGCATGGACACGTCCACGTGCTGGCCCTGTCCGGTCTCCCGGGCCCGCAGCACCGCCGCCAGGGTTCCCATGACCGCGAACAGCGGCGCGGTCATGTCCCCCAACGGGAGTCCGACGCGCACCGGGTCCTCACCGGTGTGGCCGTTCGCCATGGTCAGCCCGGACAGCGCCTGGATGGTGAGGTCGTAGGCCTTGCCGTTGTCGGCGGCGTCGCCCCCGAACCCGGAGATCGAGGTGTAGACGATGCGCGGGTTCACCTCCCGGGCGTGGGCGTAGCCGATCCCGAGCCGGTCCGCGGTGCCCGCGCTGAAGTTCTCGACGACGACGTCGGCCTCACATACGAGGTCGTCGAACACCCCGATCGCGTCGGGGTGCTTGAAGTCCAGGGTGACCCCCAGCTTCCCGCGGCACCGCTCCAGGAACGGGATCGACAGGTCGTCGTCGTGCTGCGGGAGCCGGTTCACCCCGTCCCGCCCCAGGTAGGGCACGTTGCCCCGGGCCACGTCCCCGGATCCGGGCTGCTCCACCTTGATGACCCGGGCGCCCATGCCGCCGAGCAGCAGCGTCGCGTAGGGACCGGAGAGCGCACGGGTGAGGTCGAGGACCGTCACCCCCTCCAGCGGGCCGCTCACTGGTGCACCGCCTGGTACCTGGCCCGCAGCGCCCGCCGATTGATCTTGCCCATGACGCTGCGGTCCACGGTGTCCACGAACCGCACCCGCCGCGGCGTCTTCACCGACGACAGGCGTTCCCGACAGAACGCCACCAGTTCCTCCTCGGTCGGTGCGGCCCCCTCCGCCACGACGACCAGGGCGAGGGCCTCCTCCCCCATCTCGGGGTGGTCGACCCCGATGACCGCGACGTCCGCGACCCCCGGGTGCTCGATCAGCACCCGCTCGCTCTCCGCCGGGTAGATGTTCACCCCGCCCGTGACGATCTTGTCGCTGTCCCGATCGGTGAGGTAGACGTACCCGTCTGCGTCGACGCGACCGATCTCGCCGAGGGTGAAGACGCCCGGGCGCAGGTTCGCCGCGGCGGTGAGCTCCGGGGCGTCCTCGTACTCGATCCCCCAGCCCTTCGAGTTCTCGAAGTACAGCTTCCCCTCGGCGCCCGCGGGGAGCTCGACGCCGGAGGAGTCCACGGCGAGTGCGCGATAGCCGGGCAGCGCTCGGCCGACGGAGTTCGGCCGCTCCAGCCACTCCGGCGAGGTGATGCCGCAGACCCCACCGGACTCCGTGCCGCCGTAGGTCTCGAAGAACACCGGGCCCCACCAGTCGATCATCTGGCGCTTGACGTCCTCGGGGCAGCCCGCGCCGGTCTGGGTGATCAACCGGATCGAGCCCACGTCGAAGGTGCGGGAGCTCTCGTCCCGGGCGCGCAGCAGCCGGACGAAGTGCGTCGGAACCATGAGGCTGGTGGCGATGCGCTCGCGCTCGATCGTCTCGAGAATCGCCACCGGGTCGAAGCGGCGTGGCACGTGCACGGGGACACCCACCGCCAGCAGGGCCGTCGCCTGGATGGGCCCGGAGTGGTACAGCGGGCCGGACACCAGGTGCGGGCCGTGGCCCACGAAGCGGTTGGTCCCCGCCCAGGCCCGGTACCCGGCCAGGGTGGCGCCGCGCGGGAAGATCGACCGCGGCATGAGCGTCCGCTTCGGGCGGCCCGTGGTGCCCGAGCTGAACAGGATCGGCGCGGCCACCGTGTGCTCCGCGCGCTCCGGCTCACCCGGGCCGGCCAGCCACGCGTCCCAGTCCGCCCAGCTGCGCACGTCGACCGGCAGGTCGGCGGCGGCCTCGCGGGCCGCCTCGACCAGCTCGGGGCCGGCGAGCAGGAGGACGGCCGCGGACTCGCTCAGCATGTGGGCGATCTCGGCCGGGCGCAGGTGCGCGTTCAGCGGGACCAGCGGCGACCCGCTCTGGATCACCGCGGAGTAGGCCAGGAGTGCCCGGCCCGAGTTCTTGGCCAGCACCGCCACCGGGCGTCCGCCCGCCGCCGTCCGCAGGCGGGCGGCGAGGCGCGCGACCTCCGCGTCGGCCTCGCCACGGGTGAGCGTCAGGTCCCAGGCCACGAGCACCACGTCGTCCCGCTCCTTCGTCTCCATCGGCACGCCACCGATGCTCGGTCAGCGGCGTTACTCGGGGCGTTAGGACGGGCTTCACCTGGCATAACGCCCGGATAACGGGTTCGGGGCACCGTCGGGGCCATGACCGTCACCTTCGAACTCACCCAGGACATCGGGCTCGACGAGGACTACGGCGTCACCGCCGAACAGGTCCGCTCGTTCGGCGAGCACGGCTGGGTCTCGCTGCCCGGGTTCCTCAGCGCCGAGGCCGTCGAGGCCATCCGGGTGCCGCTGGCCCAGCTCGACTTCCGCCCGCCGCCCGAGCCGGGCGGGACCGTCTACGTCCGCGACGTGTCCGCCGCGGCCGCGTCCTCGCTGCGCAAGCAGGAGGGGCTGGCCTGGAAGCACCCGTTCTTCCGGGACCTCGCCATCTCGCGGCGGGTCGCGGGCGCCGCCGTCCGGCTGATGGGGGTGGACGAGGCGCTGCTGGTGCAGGACTCGTCCTTCTACAAGCCCCCGGGGGGCGGCGAGACGAGCTACCACCAGGATCTGCCGTTCTTCCCCTTCGACCGGCAGGGCGGGATCACGATTTGGATCGCGCTGATCGACATGGAGCCGGACATGGGGCCGCTGCGCTACCTCGACGGCTCGCACCGCGAGGGCCCGCTCGGCCGCTTCTTCGGGTCCGACCCCCGCGAGGTCTACCCGGCGCTGGGCGAGCGCGCGGTCGCCGCCGGCCACGCGATGCGGGCCGGCGACGCGCAGGTCCACTGGGACCTGACCGTCCACGGTGCCGCGGCGAACACCTCCGAGCGGGCCCGGGAGGCGTTCACCATGCGCTACATCCGCGCCGACACGCTCTACACCGGCTCCCCGCACCCGCACTACTCGAGCTTCGGGATGGCGCCGGGCAGCCGGTTCGCCGAGGTCCCCGACTTCTTCCGGGTCGGCCGGGACTGACTGCGAGGCTGGCGTAGCCGGTCCGGTGATGGTGGGCTGGCGATCGACGGCAGCAGGTGTGGCTCTTGGTCTGACTGGCCCTGCGGGTGTCTTAGACGGGACTTGCCCACCTGTTGTCGTCGGCGCCGGTCCCGGGTCGGAGTAGCTGGCCTGATCTCCGAGCTTGACCGCCAGTAGCAGCTGGCGTGTCCCGTCACAGTCTTGCCGGCTCCGAGCCGGGACCGGGACCTTCCACGTCCCTCCCGGCAAGGAGAACGCAGATGTCCATGCTGACAGAACCGACCGAGAAATCCAGGCTGGCCGAGCTCGTGGACCTGGTTATCGGCGTGGACACCCACACCGACACCTACAGCGCTGCAGCGGTCACCGCGGCGACCGGTGCTCCGCTGGCGACGGTGACGGTGTCCGCGGACGCCGATGGGTACGCCGAGCTGGTCGAGTTCGCCGACACCCACGCCGGGCTGCGGGCCTGGGCGATCGAGGGCACCGGCGGCTACGGCGCCGGCCTGGCCCGCCACCTCGTCGAGGCCGAGGAGCTGGTGGTCGAGCTCGATCGGCCCGGACGTCCCGCCCGTCGGGGTGGGCGCAAGTCCGACCCGCTCGACGCCGCCCGCGCCGCCCGCGCCGCCCGCGAGGCCCTGTCCCGCACGAGGCTGGCCCAGCCCAAGACCGGCGCGGAGCGGGCGGCGCTGCAGATGCTGCTGACCGTGCGCCGCGGCGCGGTCGAAGCGGGCGCCGACGCGCAACGGCAGCTACGCGCCCTGGTGATCACCGCCCCGGAACAGGTCCGGGACCGTTTCCGCGGGCAGAGCATCGTCGTGATGATCTCGACCGCGGCCAAGCTGCGCCCGCACACCGCCGCCGACGACGTCCACGCGTTCACCGCGATGACCGCCCTGCGCAGCCTCGCCCGCCGCATCCGCGATCTGGACACCGAGGCCGGCGAGCACGAGAAGGCGATCCGGGCGATCGTGCGGTCCTGGCGCCCGGACCTGCTCCCCCTTGCCCGGGGTCGGCCCGATCACCGCCGCCACCGTGCTGGCCGCCTGGTCACATGCGGGTCGCTGCCGAGACGACGGCGCATTCGCCATGCTCGCCGGCACCGCACCCGTCCCGCGAGCAGCGGGAAGACGGTGCGCTACCGGCTCAACCGCTACGGAGACCGCCAGCTCAACCGCGCCATCCACACCATCGCCGTCTCACGGCTGCGCTACGACCCCGACACCCGCGCCTACGCCGAACGCCGCCGCACCCAAGGCAAGACCGACCCCGAGATCCGCCGCTGCCTCAAGCGCTACATCACCCGCCAACTCTACCGACAGCTCGAACACCCCACGCGGCTTGACAAACCATAGGAGCGTCCCCTCGCCGGGCGTGGTGCCTCACCCGCGCCCGGCGAGATCCGACAGCTCGGCGAAGTTGGGCTGGTGCGCGCCCAGGCCACCGTCCACGTTGATCACCTGGCCGGTCACGAAGCCGGCCGCGTCCGAGGCGAGCCAGAGCGCGCAGGCCGCGACGTCGTCCGGGGTCCCCAGCCGCGGGGTGAGGTAGTGCCGCAGGATCCCGGCGTACTCGGCGTCGCCCATCCGCGCCGCCGCCCGCTCGGTCACGACCACGCCGGGCGCGATCGCGTTGCAGCGCACGCCCTGCTTGCCGTACTGGGTCGCCACGTACCGGGTCAACCCGACGACGGCGAGCTTGGACGTGCCGTACCCCGCGGAGTCGACGGTCCCGGTGAAGGCCCGGCTCGACGCCGTGTTGATGATCGACCCGCCGCCTCCCGCGACCATGTGCGGGATCGCCGCCCGGCACCCGAGCATCACGCCCCGCAGGTTGATCCGCATGATCTCGTCCCACGCGTCGACGTCCATGTCGGCGAGGGGCACGTCGCGGCGGAACAGGTGCAGGGCGGCTGCGTTGTTGTGCAACACGTCGAGCCGGCCGTAGTGCTCGACGGCCGCGGACACCAGCCCCTCGACGGCAGCCGGGTCCCCCACGTCGACCGGGACGAACAGCGCGTCCCCGCCCGCCGCCCGGATCGCCGCGGCACGTTCGCGACCGGCGTCCACGGCGAGGTCGCCGACCACCACCTTCGCTCCCGCGGCCGCGAACACCTCCGCGGTACGTCCGCCGATGCCCGTGGCCCCGCCCGCGACGACCGCGACCTTGTCGATCAGGTCGAACATCAGGTCACCGCCCCCGCCGCCTTGAGCGCGCCGATCTCGGGCCAGTCGTAGCCCACGTCGAGCAGGACCTCCTCAGTGTGCTCGCCCGGTTCCGGACCCCGGCGGCCGGGCGGCGCGACCTCGTCGAGCCGGAACGGGGCCCGCACCACCCGGCCGGGGCCGTCCTCGAGCGGGCGCAGGATCTCGTTCGCCGCCACCTGCGGGTCGTCGGCGAGTTCCGCCACGGTCTGGACCGGAGCCCACGATCCCTCGAACCCGGCGAAGGTGGCGCACCACTCCGCCTGAGTGCGGGTGCGGAACAGATCCTCGAGCACGCCCCGGAGCTCGCCGGGGTGTGCCGCGCGGGCCTCGTCGGTGGCGAACCGCGGGTCGTCGGTCAATTCAGGGCGGCCGAGCACGGTGCACAGCGGCGCCCAGTGCCGAGCCGCCTGCAGCACGCTGATCGTCATCCAGCGGTCGTCGGCGCAGCGGTAGTGACCCACCAGCGGCGCGAACCCGCCGCGTGCCGCGGCCGCTGTCGTCGGGGCCACGAGCTCCCCGGAGGCGACCCAGGCCGCGGCGTCGAGCAGCGAGGTGGTGACCTCCCCGCCGAGTCCGGTGCGCTCCCGCCGCTGCAGGGCGGCCAGCACGCCGGCGACCAGCCCGACGGCGGCGATCCGGTCGCCGAACGCGGCGGGCTGCCGGGCCAGCGTCGGCGCGCCGGGATCGGTGAGCAGGTCCCCGATGCCGCCGCGGGCCCAGAACGCGGTGATGTCGTAGCCGGGGGTGTCGCCGTCCGGCCCGGCCGGTCCGAACGCGTCCCCACGGGCGAACACGAGGCGCGGGTTGAGCGCGGTCAGCTCCTTGGCGGTGGCGCCGAGCCTGCGCAGCGCCGCGGGCCGGAAGCTCGTCAGGACCACGTCGGCGCCGGCCGCGAGTCGGTGCAGCACCGCGCGCCCGGTCTCGCTCTTCAGATCGAGTCCCAGGCTGCGCTTGCCCCGGTTGGTCTGGGCCCAGCGCCCGGCCCGGCCCGCGTCGGAGTTGTCCGCACCCTGCGTCCGCAGCCCTCGGTAGGGGTCGGGCTGTGTCGGGTGCTCGACGCGGATGACGTCCGCCCCGAGGTCGGCGAGCACCGCGCCCACGCTCGGCACGAACACGTACTGGGCCAACTCGACGACGCGGATGCCGGCCAGGGTCGCCCCCGGCTGGTCGTGAGGTGCGGACATGGGTGCGGCTCCTTCGGGTCGGGCGTGCCGCCACCCTCCCGAGCCGCTGTTATGCCCGCGTTATCGCACCAGGACCGCCAGTTCGGTGGGCGGCTCCAGCCCGATTTCCGACAGTGCGGTCACCGCCGAGCGGTAGCAGGCGACGGCGGCGGCGCGGTTGCCGAGACGGAGGTGGGTGCGGATGAGCAGGGCGTAGGCGTCGACGCCGTAGGGGTTGACCGCGATGAGCCGCTTGCAGGTGTCCACGATCTCCTCGGGTTCCGCGGCGGGCTCGAGGGATTTGCCCGCAGCTGTGGCGGCCCGGATCAGAGCCATGACCGAATCGGTGAAAAGGACGTCGAGGTAGTGCCTGCGGTCGGCCACCCACTCGAGGTCGCTCGCCGGCAGGAACGGGCCGGTGACCAGGTCCAGGGCAGACTTGAGCAGCGTGGGCGCCTCCGCCGGGCTCGCGTCCCGTGCTCGGCGGACCAGGTCCTCGAACACCCGGTCGTCGGACTCGACCTGTCCCGGCGGCAGGACGATGCGCCCGGGGCCGGTGGCGTCCGGGGCGAGCCCGGTGGCCTCGCGGAGCTTGAACAGCACCTGCCGGAAGTGGTTGGCGCTGCGGCCACGGTCCCCCTCCGGGAACAGGCGGGCCTGCAGTACCGAGCGCTCCGCGCCCTCGGGATGATGGGCCAGGTCGGCCGCGAGCTCGATGAGCTTGAGCCTGCGGATGGGGGCCTCCACCCCGTCCACGGTGAGGTGGGGCCGGTCGCCGAACGGATGGATCCGCACCCGCACTGGCCGCGACGTCGCGGTGACGGGGGCATGTTCGACGGGGGCGACCGCGACCGCGGGACGGCCGCGGGCGGCGAGCCGGTACGCCTGTGCCTCCCACCAGGAGCTGCCCCGGTCGCCCGACTCGGCACGGAGCGCGGCCACCGACAGCCCGCCGTCGTCGGGACGACCGAGCCGGCTGCCCGCCTCCGCCGCCAGCACCGCCGCGGTCCCGAGCAGCAGGTGGCGCCGACCGCGGCGCAGGGAGGTCAGGGCCGTGTCCAGCACGGCCGCGGCGTCGCCGGGTCTGCCCTGGGCGAGGCGGGCGGCGGCGAGCAGGATCCCGGCGAACTCGGCGAGGCCCCGTTGGCCGGTCTGGTCGGCTTCCCGCAGGCAGGCGTCGAGGGTCAGGGCGGCGTCGTCGACGGCGTCGACGGCGTCGCTTCGCAGCAGGACGAACCCGGCGAGGATGCGGTGCCGGATCCCGCCACCGGACTCTCGGGCGGCGGGGAGGCCGTCCCGGATCACCCGGAAGGCCTCGTCGTCGCGGCCCGCGGCGAGGTGCATGGCCGCCCGCGCGTAGGTGGCGTGCGGCCGCTCGCGGCGCTCAGGCGGGATCCGCCGCCACGCCTCCTCGGCCATCTCGGGCCGATCACCCCAGAGCGAGGCCAGGACGAGGTTGGCGTTGTCCCGGGTGCCCTCCGGCGTGGCGAACGCCGAGGTGACCACCTCGGCCAGCCGGCCCTGCCAGACCAGGCCCCAACCGACGATCGGGTCGAACGAGCCCCAGGTGACCTGGACCGGCGGGGACACGGCGTCGACCCCGGACGAGGCGCCGATCATGAACCGGACCGGGTGGACGTTCTGGTCGCCCTCATAGGCGTCGAGGAAGTACTCGGCCTCCCGGGGGCGGTGCGCCATCGTCCAGCCCATGAACGCGACGACGCAGGGATCGGCCCGGGCCACGTCCCCCATCCGGCCCTCGGCCTCCAGCCGGCGGACCAGCGCGATCGCCTCGTCCATGCGCTGCTCGCGGTGCAGGCACCGCAGCCGGCCGCTGACCAGCAGGGCGCGCTCGTGCACGAGGTCCTCGTCGAGCCGTTCGAGCAGCGCCGACAGGGCGGCCCAGCGGGCAGGGTCCTCGTCGATCGTCCGCACCTCGGCCTCGACCGCACAGACGGCGAGCTCGGTGTCCCCCTGGTCGAGCAGCACACGGGCGGCCTCGCCGAAGCGCCGCACCGAGACCAGGTGGTTCGCCCAGCGGCGCCGGAGCCCGCGGGCCTGCGTCGGCGCGACCGACAGCGCCGCACGCAGGCGGGCCAGCAGCGGTCGCGCGATGCGCAGCTCGTCGTCGGTGACGGTGACCAGGGGCAGGTGGCGGGCGCGGACGGCGGCCCAGCAGACCTCCGCGCGCGTGACGCCGACGAGCGCGGCGGCCCCCTCGAACGTGACCCGGTCCAGTACCGAGACGGTGACCAGGAAGTCCCGCTCGGCCGCGCCGAGCCCGTCGAGGACGTGGCCGTCGAGATAGTCGGCGAGCAGGTCCTGCGGGGTCGCGTCGGTCGTGGGGAAGCGGGCGAGCAGCGCGGTCCCCGCGGGCCACCCGCCCATGGCCGCGCTGATCGACACCGCCTCCGCCGCGGTCCGGCCACGCCGCCGGGCGAGGGCGTGCACCTCGTCGTCGGTCAGCCGCAGGTCGCGCTCGGTGAGGACGTGCGCCGTGCCGTCGGCCACGGCGGCGGACAGCACCCGCAGGTGCCGCCGGGTACCCACCAGGACGCGGCGGTCCGTCGCGGCGAGCCTGCGGGCGAAGGCCTCGACCACCCCGGGCACGCAGAGCAGGTGCTCGGCGCCGTCGAGGACCAGGAGTCCGCCGGGCCCGTCCGGTCCGAGCGCGGCGACGTCGGTCGTCCGCACCGGGCCGGTCAGCTCGACGACCTCGGCGTCCCGGCCGCGGGCGAACTCGCGCAGCTGGGTGGACTTGCCCCACCCCGGCCCGGCGACCACCTCGACGATCCTGGCCCGGTCGAGCGCGGTCGCGAGCCGGTCACCGATCCGTCGCGCGGCGACCGGCCGCTCGTCCCGTCCCGGAGCGTGCACTCCCATGTGCTCGTCCTCCACGCGTCGTTACGGTGTGACCCGGACGACACTAGGTCCTCCCGCGTTAAGGACCTCGTTACGGAGCGAGTCGCCACCGCACGATGGACTCCGTCTCGCCGTCCACGAACACCGCCTCGACCGGCGCACCCGCCACGAGCGGGCCGGGCTCGGAGAGCATCCCGTAGAGGAGCAGGCCCTCCTGCTCGGCGAGCTCCACCAGCACCGAGGTGTAGGGGACCTGCGCAGCGAACGCGGGATGGGCGATCCGGTGGGTCACCGTCCAGCTCCGCAGCACCCCGCGGCCCGACAGCGCCTCCCACTCCGCATCGGCGCCGCGGCAGGTCGGACAGAGCGGGGCCGCGGGGAACCGCAGCCGTCCGCACGCCGTGCAGCGTTGGCAGCGGAGTTCGTGGCGACGGGTGTGGCCCCAGAAGGGCTGGGAGTCCGCGTCGATCTGCTGGGGCGGGTACATGCTCACGCCGCCGCCAGGATCGCCGCGGAGGTCCCGCCCGTCAGGAAGCCCGGTTGGGCGGTGACCAGCGCGATCTCCGCCCCCGGCACCTGGCGGGCGCCCGCCTCGCCCCGCAGCTGCGACACCGCCTCGCAGACGTGGTTGATCCCGTGCACGTACCCCTCCGACAGGAAGCCGCCGTGGGTGTTCACCGGGACCCGACCGCCGAGGGCGGTGGCCCCGGACTCGACGAACGGGCCGCCCTCGCCCTTCGCACAGAGCCCGTAGTCCTCGGCCTGGACCAGCACGGTGAAGCTGAAGGCGTCGTAGAACTGGGCGAGGTCTACCTCGTCGGGCCCGACGCCCGCCCTCGAGTACAGCCGCGGCGCGAGCTCGGCCGCCGCGCTCGTCGTGAGGTCGGTCTTGGTGAGGTCGTCCGGGCCCAGCCGGGCCGCCCATCCGCGGACGGCGACCGGTGGCCGGCGCAGGTCCCGGGCCCGCTCGGTCGTGGTGACCAGCACGGCGCACGCCGCGTCGGTCTCCAGGCAGTAGTCGTAGAGCCGGAACGGGTCGACGATCTCGGGGGCGGCCAGGTAGTCGTCGAGGGTCAGCGGGGTCCGCATCATGGCCCGCTCGTTGAGCGCCGCCGCCGCCCGCTGCTGCACCGCGACCGCGCCGAGCTGAGCGTGCGTGGTGCCGTAGCGCTCCATGTGCATCCGGGCGGCGAAGGCGTAGTTGTGGGCCGGGGTGAGGATCCCGTAGGGCTGCTGCCACTGGAGGTCGGGTCCGGGCATCGGGCGGCTCGTGCCGCCCATCCGTACGCCGGACCGTCCGTTCAGCGCGCGGTAGAGCACCACGTTCCGCGCCGCACCGGTCGCGACGGCCAACGACGCCGCCCCGAGGAGGGCGGGGAAGCGGTTCCCCCCGCCGTACTCCTCGGAGAACCAGCCGATCCCGCCCAGCCCCAGCGCCTTGGCGACCTCGTGGACCTGCGCGGTGTCGCCGAGGTGGTGGGTGCCGATGCCGTCGACCTCGGCGGGGTCGAGCCCCGCGTCGTCGAGGGCGGCGAGCACCGCCTTCACCGCGAGGGCGAGTGGGGTGACGCCGGAGTGCTTCGTGAGCGGCGTCCACCCGATGCCGGCGACCGCGGCGGCGTCGCGCAGGCCGCTCATCCGGCGTTCAGGTTGTCGATGAACCGCATGTCGTAGATCTGCTCGCTGGTCAGCGGCTGCTCATAGGACAGGATGCCACCGACCTGGAACAGGTAGTCCTGCGAGATGTCGGCCATCTCGGTCGGCATCGGCCAGCTCGTCGAGAAGGTGGGCGCGGGCTCGCGCTGCACCCGCTCCACCGTGGACTGCAGCACCTTCGCCGTCTCGGCGGCCTTCGCCGGGTCGGCGTGGAAGTTGCCTTGCAGGTACTCCTTCTGTGTGCGCGCGAGCGCACGGACGAATGCCTGGCCGACGGCGGGGCGCTCGTCGAGCAGCGCGGGGCCGAACGCGTAGAACGAGCTGCCGTAGGGCGGGCTGTAGCCGACGTTGACGCAGCAGCCGTCGTCGACCAGGGGCTCCCAGGACGGGGAGATCATCACGCCGCCGTCGACGGCCCCGCCGGTCACCGCGCTGGACATGTCGGCGGCCGCGATCCGCTCGAACTTCAGGTCGGAGAGCTGGAAGGTCGGGTCCTGCTCCTTGAGCATCTTCCACATGTAGGCCTGGTTTACCCCGACGTTCCCGCCGAGGGTCGCGATCCTCTTGCCCTTCAGGTCCGCCGGCTGGAACTGCCCGTCCGCGCCGAGCACCTCCTTGCGCAGCCAGAGGCCCTCCTTCGACTCCGGGAGCGGCACCGAGCCCGGGAAGACGCCGCGCAGCGGGGCGCCGGCGGCCATCGCGTTGAAGTTGACCGCGCTGGTCCCGGTGGCGACGACGTCGAGCTGGCCCTGGGTCAGCAGGATCGTGCTGTCGTTGGGCGGCACGATCTGAATGTCGACCTCGAGGTTCTCCTTGGCGAACTCGCCGTTCTCCTGGGCGAACATCATCGCGAGGAAGGTCTCCAGCCGCGCCGACGTGCCGACGACGACCTTCTCCTTCTGCGGCAGCGGCTGCGGGTCGAGCCCGCTCCCGCCGTCGGCGGCGGTGCCGGCTCCGGGGCTCGCGGTGCCACCGCACGCGGCGAGGACGGCGGCGAGCAGCACGGCGCCCGCGCCGGTCAGGATCCTACGGGCGATCACGGTCATGGTGGTGCCCTCTCTCGGAGGTCAGACGGGGGTGCGGTCGGTGAGCTGTGCCCAGGGGGCGAGGCGCTGCCCGACCCAGCCGACGAGGGACTGGAACAGCGCGCCGAGCACGGCGACCACGACGATGCCGACGTACATCCGGTCGGCGCGGTACAGCTGCCAGGAGTTCCAGATCAGGTAGCCCAGCCCGCTCTCGCCCTGGATGAACTCCATGCCGACGAGGATGAGCAGGGCGTTTCCGCAGGCGATCCGCAGGGCCGTGAACGTGCCCGGGACGATCGCCGGGATCACCACGTGCACCTGCGTCTGCAGCCATGAGGAGCGGAAGGAGGCCGCGGGCTCGCGGTCGGACTCGGCCACCCCGATCACGTTCGCGACCGTGGAGATGGCGAGGATGAAGAACACGCCCATCGCGATCAGGATGATCTTGGGCGCGTCGCCGAGCCCGAAGATCAGCAGGAGCAGGGGCAGGATCGCGAGCTTGGGCACCGTGTAGAGGGCGCTGACGATCGGGACGAGGGCGACCCGAAGCGGGCGGATCTCCCCCAGCGCGAGCCCGACGACGAACCCCGCCACCGCACCCACCGCGTACCCGACGAGCAGCCGGTGCATGCTCTCCAGCGTCGCCTCCTGCAGCAGGCCGATCCGCAGCATCTCCAGGAACGCCCCAAAGACCTTCGCCGGCGAGGGCCACAGGTTCGGGGACAGGACCCCGGTCATCGAGACGAGCTGCCAGACCAGCAGCAGGAGCAGCGGCGCCCCGATCCGCAGGGCGTGGTCCCGGCGGCGACGACGGGCGGCGTGGCGGGCCGGGTCCAGGTCGGCCGGACCGGGGGTCCGGGCCACCACCGAGCTCCAGTCGCCCTCGGCCAGCCCGTTCGCGGGCCGGTCCATCAGCTCAGACATCGCTCGCTCCCCGGGTCGCCTCGACCTCGTCACGCAGCAGGTGCCACAGCTGCTGCTCCAGCGCTGCGAACTCCGCGGACCCGCGGATCTCCCCGGTGCGCGGCCGGGCGAACGGGACCTCCAGGTCCGCGATCACCCGGCCGGGCCGGGCGCTCATCACGGCCACCCGGTCACCGAGCAGCAGCGCCTCGTCGAGGTTGTGGGTGATGAACAGGACGGTCCGCCGGTGCTCCTGCCAGAGCTGCAGCAGCTCGTCCTGCAGGACGAAGCGCATCTGCGCGTCGAGGGCCGCGAACGGCTCGTCCATCAGCAGGATCTCCGGCTCCATGGCGAAGGCCCGCGCGATCGACACCCGCTGCTTCATCCCGCCGGAGAGCTGCGCCGGGTGGCTGTCCGCGAACGCGGCCAGGCCCGTCCGGTCGAGCCACTGGTCGGCCCGGGCCCGGCGTTCGGCCTTGGACAGACCGTTCACCAGGAGCGGGTACTCGACGTTCTGCCGCACCGTCTTCCAGGGGTAGATGCTGTAGTCCTGGAAGACCATGGCGGTGAGCGGGCGCTCGGGGTCCCGGACCCCGATCCGGACGTCGCCCGCGCTGGGCCGGGCCAGGCCCGCCAGCAGTCGCAGCAGCGTCGACTTGCCACAGCCCGAGGGGCCGACCAGGCACACGAACTCACCCGACCCGATCTCCAGGTCGAGCGGGCCCAGGGCGTGCACGACGCGCTTCCTGGCGTCGAACCGCTTCTCGACCCCGGCCACCGCGATCTTCACCGGCCGCGCCGCAGCCGGGGCCCGGTCCGCGACGGGAAGAGGATTCCGGATCACCGATGCCACCTCCAGCTCCGCACCGCTCCATCGTGGTGCTCCCTCATCCGACCGGATCGTCGTTACGGGGGCGTTATGGCTGCTCAGGCGGCATGAACGACGAAGAGCCCCGCCGGCAGGCGGGGCTCTTCGACAAGGCGGGCGGTCAGGTGATGACGCCCGCGTCCTTCAGCTTCTCGATCTCGTCCCACTCCACGCCCGCGTCGAGCAGCACCGTCTCGGTGTGCTCGCCCAGCTCGGGGCCGCGGGGCAGGGTGTCGGCCACCTCCCCCACGGTGAAGGGGGCGCGGACGAGCCGCATGCCGTCGATCTCCGGGACGGGGCGGACGAAGCCGTTGGCCACGATCTGCGGGTCGTCCGCCAGCTCCGTGACGTCCTGGACCGGCGCCCACGGCCCGTCGAAGGTCGCGAACGCGGCGGACCACTCGTCGCGGGTACGGCGGGCGAACACCGCCTCGAGTGCGGTCCGCAGCTCCGCGGCGTGGGCGTCCCGGCTGGGGCCGTCGCCGAACCGCTCGTCGAGCCGGAGCTCGGGCGCGCCGAGGTGCTTGCAGAAGTCATCCCAGTAGCGGTCCGACTGCATCAGGTTCAGCATGATCCAACCGCCGCCCGCGCATCGGTAGGACCCCGTCAGCGGCGGCACCGCGACCCGCGCCCCCGGCCCCGCGGAGGGGTCGTGGCTGATGATCTCGCTGGCCGTGACCCAGGCGGCCGCGGCCATCAGCGAGGAGCTGACCGGTTCCGGCGCCAGACCGCGCTCACGGCCGAGCAGCGAGGCCATGACCCCGCAGGCCAGGCCGACGGAGGCGATCCGGTCGCCGAAGGACGGGGGCTGGCGGGCGACCTGGCTCGCGTCGGGGTCGGTGACGAGTGCACCGACGCCGCCACGCGCCCAGAAGGCCGTGATGTCGTAGCCGGGCAGGGCGCTGTCGGGGCCTTCCGGTCCGAACGCGTCCCCGCGGGCGTAGACCAGGCGCGGGTTCAGAGCCTTCAGGTGGGCCTCCGACATGCCCAGCCGGCCCAGCGCGTCGGCGCGGAAGCTGGTGAGGAAGGCGTCCGCCTCGCGGACGAGCGTGTAGGCCAGCTCGCGACCGCCAGGCTTGCGCAGGTCGATCCCGATGCTGCGCTTGCCCCGGTTGGCCTGGGCCGAGCGGGCGGACTGTGCGCTCGCCCCGTTCTTCGCGCCCGCGGTGGTCAGCGCGTTGTACGGGTCGCCGTGCACGGGGTGCTCGATGCGCACCACGTCGGCACCCAGATCGGCCAGGATCGCCGCGGCGCTGGGCACGAAGACCCACTGCGCCAGCTCGACCACCCTGATCCCGGCCAGCGGGCCGGTGCGTGTGTCGCTCACCGCTTCTCGCCTCTCCTCGGCACGCCACAGATGGTCGGTGGTGCGCGTTACGTCGCTCGTTAGTCGCGGGGGCACCACTGGAGCAGGGTGTAGCCCGCCTGGTCGGCGAAGACGCCGCGCACCGGCGTGCCCGTGCGGATCTCGGCCGCGCCGACGTCGTCGAGCAGGAGGTTGCCGACGAGCCGGATGCCGCCCGCGGCGGGCAGCTCCACCACCGCGACCACGTAGGGGACCGCGTCGCGGAGCTCCTCGCGGGCGGGGTGCCACACCCGCGTCCACGTGTAGAGGACGCCCTCGGGCTCGGTCTCGACCCAGGCCGGGTCGAAGCCGTGGCAGCGATGGCAGATGACCTCGGGCGGCCACTGCCACGTCCCGCACGCGCAGCGCTGCACCACGAGGCGGTGGGCGACCAGCCCCTCGTGGAACGGCCGGTCCAGGCCCGACGGCAGCGGGACCGGCTTGCCGAGGACCTGCGGCAGGGCGTCGGCCCCCAGGTCGGGGATCGTCACAGGACCGCCTCCGTGCCGTAGAGGACGCCGCTGGTCAGCGACGTCATCGGGCCGCCCATCGCCGCGCTCACGGCGGCCCCGGGAACCTGGTTGGCCGAGGTCCCGCGCAGCTGGCGCACCGCCTCCAGGTGGTGGCCCATCCCGAGGATGTAGGCCTCGGCGAAGTTGCCGCCGCTGGTGTTGAGCGGGGCGACCCCGTCCGGCGCCACCAGGTTCTCGACGGTCAGCACGTCGTCCGCGTCGGCGTAGCTACAGACGCCCATCTCCACCAGTCCCATGACCACACCGGCCGTGAAGTTGTCGTAGACCTGGAAGGCGTCGACGTCCGCGACGGTGACTCCGGCGTCGGCGTAGAGCCGCTTCGCCAGGGACGAGTAGCCCGCGGTCGCCAGGCTCGGGGTGTTCTCACCGCCGGCGCCGGACCGGTACTCGCCGGACTGGCCTGCGGCCAGCACATAGACCGGGTCCTGCCGCAGCGAGCGCGCCCGTTCCGCCGAGACCAGCAGGATCGCCGCAGCGGCGTCGGACTCCTGGCAGCAGTCGTAGAGGTGGTAGGGCTCGGCGATCCAGCGCGACTCGTCGTACTGCTCGGCCGAGAGCGTGCGCCCGCGCATGACGGCCGCGGGGTTGGCTTGGGCATGGTGGTAGGCCGCCATCGCGACCGCCCGCATGGTGGCCTGGCCGATCCCGTGCTCGTCGAGCATCCGCTGGGCCCGCAGCGCGTACTTGTGCGGCGCGGCGAAGGCCCCGTAGGGCCCCATCGCCGCCCCGCCGAGCTCGTAGCCGGAGATCTCCGGCCCGCCCGCGCCGCCGTAGCCGACGCCCCGACCGAACCGGCCGACCTCGCCCTGCCGGCAGCCGCGGTAGGCGACGACGCAGTCCGCCAGACCCGCCGCGATCGCCGCGGCGGCGATGGCGAC